>DASYCL010000609.1:0-2564 GCA_036500245.1 Polyangiaceae bacterium
CACGATGGTGCTCGACGTCGAACGCAATGATCTTGCGCGCGTCTCTATGCCGGGCTCGATCGAGCTCGCCGAGCCGCCGCACGTTGAGACGCACGGCACCGTGCATCACCGCGTCGCGACGCTCTGCTCCCGGCTCAAGCCCGAGGTGACGCGTCGCGAAGTTTTGTCCTGGATGCTGCCGAGCGGCAGCGTCACCGGTGCGCCCAAAGTGCGCGCGATGGATTTGATCGCCGAGCTGGAAGCCGAACGGCGCGGGCTCTACACCGGCGCGCTCGGTTACATCGCGCACGACGGCAGCCTCGAGCTTTCGATGGCAATCCGCGCGCTGACGGTGAAAAATGCCACTGGATACTACTTTGCCGGTGGCGGCATCGTCGCCGACAGCGATCCCGCGCGTGAAGTCGAAGAAACGCTCTGGAAGACCGAAGCCCTGCTCGCGCTCCTACGCTGAGGTTTCGCCGAAAAGTAGCCCGATTTTTCGCGCTCGTTTAAGCCAGTGAGACGACCCATGGAATCGGTGAACGTGCGCAATCTGGAGCAGATCCAAGAAGAGGACCGCGCCTCGCGATCGGGGCGCCTCGGCGCGCTCCTATTGGCTTCGCTCGGCGGCGCTGCGCTCGTCACGGTCGCGCTGGTGATGGCCAAGCGCAGCGGGCCGCCCGCGCACGCCGAACGCGATCCGCTGGCCGAGCTGGTGAAGAGCGCCAAAGTC
The DNA here is from genome assembly GCA_036500245.1 of Polyangiaceae bacterium. Taxonomy (GTDB): domain Bacteria; phylum Myxococcota_A; class Polyangia; order Polyangiales; family Polyangiaceae; genus PMG-095. The sequence goes on from DASYCL010000609.1 coordinate 713, forward strand.
ACGGCCACTCCCGCCGAACAGCTTGAAGGCCGGGATGTGACGTTCCCGGGCATCCTGAGCGACGCCGCGAAGCCGACCACCGCGCTCGCAGCCGTGAAAGACGAACGTGGCCGGCTCGTCGATCAAGCGAGCGATGCGCCTGCCGCGCCGACCGCGCCGCCGCCACCGACCGATCGCTTGCCCGTAGTGCCGCTTCCGGTTGGCACCTTGCTCGCCGCGACGCCCGTCATCACCGAGCCCAAAGACTCGCTCACCGAGCTCGCGCACTCCGCGTCATCACTGGCGGACAACGCCGAAATGGCTCCCTCCGGCATGGAAGGCGGCTACCAACTCCAAGTCGCGAGCTACCGCGAGCAAGCGGACGCCGATCGCTTGGTCGAAGATCTGCGCAAGCGCGGCCACCGCGCGTTTCGTCAAGCAGCGTACGTGCCCGAGCGTGGACTGTGGCAACGAGTGCGCATCGGGCCGTTCAAAAACAAATACGAAGCCGTCGAATACAAAGCGAAGTTCGAACGGAGTGAGCGACTGTCGCCGTTTTTGGTCGATCCCGAAAAAGTGAAGCAAGCCGAAGAGCAGCGCGCGCTGCGCGTCGAAAAGGCGAAGAAGTTTCACCACGTGATCGAAACGCCGCAATAGCGTTTTTTCTGAGATTCACCGCCAAGACGCCAAAGAACGCCAAGTTCGCCGAGCGGGATTGGGGTTGAGCGTGTTGCGTCGCGCAAGCGACGGATGGCGTCAATTCACGTCGTCGTCGGAGTTCATGAAGCGCATCGCGAGTTGCTCGATGTTCGACAATGACGGCTCCGCCGCAAACGGCTAACCCCCCAAAAAATCAGGTGGTGTGCTCCGCGCTCCTTGGAGCCTTGGCGCCGAACTCTGCGAAACGTCAGTGAAGCGTCAGCCTTTTTCTTTGCGGCTCAGTTGTTGGCGCACGGCTTGCGCGATCGCGGCGCTCACGTTTTTGCTTTTGGCGAGGTTGCGCAGATCGCTGTCGCGAAGATGTGGGATGAGCCGCGTGGCGAAGGTGAGCGGCGTGCGCGGGTTCGTGACCAAATTGATTTTGACCTGGTAGCTGCGCGTGAATTCGCGGTTCAGCGCGATGGTGCGGAGTACGTCTTCGGAGACGGCGCGGCTGGCGCTGATTTGCGCGGCTTCGTTTTCGCGCATCAGCGGGCTCTTCACGGCCGCGGTCGAGACCAGTCGATTCGGATCGCGCACCAGGATCAAGCGTTCACCGGCGCTGCCCAGCGTCGCGCTGCGGATCTTTTGGCTGACGGTCATTTGCGCGATCTTGGCGTGGAGCGGCAGCACTTCTTTTTTGATTTTTTCTTCACCCTCGTCGTCGACTTCGTGCGTGTCCGGGTTCTGGTCGTCGATTTTCAGCTTTGCGCCGAGCTCGCCGGCTTCCTTGAACAAGACATCATCGAAGTACGGCTCTTCCGCGGGTTCGAGGATGAGCTCGTTTTTGATCGCTTGCGCCGCTTCGGCGAAGGCCGGAATTTGGAGCTCGAGATTGTGCCGCACCGCGAGCTCGACCAAGCGATCCGCGGTCGACATGCGCACGCGCTTGTTCATGTAGAGCTTCTCGATCACGGTCGAGTTCTTGAGCATCAGCTGTTCGTTGGTTGCGATCAGCTCGCCGGCGCGTTCATCCGCCGCGTCGGCCATCACTTCGAGCGCTGCAGTACCGATGCGCGGCATGCGCAGGAGCGCCGTCACCACGTCGTAGTCGTTCGGATAGGAACGCGTCAGTTCGAGGATCACGCTGCCGGGCAGATCTGCGCCGAGCGCGCCTTGCAGGATCGGCGGCGGAAGTTTAGCGAGCGTCGTCTTCGCCGTTTCGGCGACTTTC
>DASYCL010000610.1:0-4125 GCA_036500245.1 Polyangiaceae bacterium
AGTGCCCGCTGACGCCGACTTGGAGCGAAAAGCCGGACGAAGTCCGGCGCAGCTCGAACACGAGCGGTACGCCGACGAACGGGTGCTCGAGGAATGCCTGCATCCGCGCGACCGTGCCGAACAAATCGCCGGCGCGCGCGACACCGCCGCCTTGTGAGAGCACGCGCGTCGCCAAATCTCCGCCGATGCTTTCCAGGAGCTTTCCGGAACCGTCACCGAGCAATGAATCGACGGCGAGCAAGATTTCCTCGCCTTCTTCGAGTGGAACCGCGTCGAGCGCGGCGCTCGCGCGCAGCCGATCCAGCGATGCGTGCGGGGACAAGCGCGGCGGCAAGCGTTCGCGCAACGCCGCAACGGAGGCGACACCGAGTTGGCGCTCGGCCGCCTCCAAAACATTTCTCAGAAACCAACTCCTGAGCTCGCTCAATTCGTTCCCCGCATCGAAGTCAATGCCTGGCGCCCGCGACGGATGAATCGAGCTTACTCCGCACTGGGTCCCCAAGCGACCCGAAAACGCGCGCGCGTTCCGCGCTGGCTCAAACTCCGGGAACGAAAGAAGATTGGGCGATTTCGCGGAAAGCGCTGCGCTTACACGGAGAGCGCTTGTGAGAGATCCTGCAACAGATCGGCCGTGTCTTCGATGCCGACGGACAAGCGTACGAGCGCCGGACTGATCCCGATTTTGGCGAGTTCTTCCGGCGAGAGTTCGGAGTAACTCATGATGCAGGGTTGCTCGATCAGCGTCTCGACGCCGCCCATCGAGGCCGCGATTTTCGGGAGCTTCACTGCGTCGATCACGCGCGAGGCCGCGGCGCGGCCGCCTTTGACGATGAAGCTCACCATGAAACCGCCGCCGCGCATCTGCGCGCGCGCCGCCGCGTGCGACGGATGGCTCTCGAGCAGCGGGTAGAACACGCGCTCCACGTTCGGATGTGCTTCGAGCATACGCGCGATCGCGAGCGCGCTCGCGTTCTGACGTTCGGTGCGCAGGCCCAGTGTCTTGAGTCCGCGCGCGATCAAGAACGCGGCGTGCGGATCGAGCACGCTGCCGAGCACCCCGCGCGAGTCACGCAAGAGCGAAATCAGATGTTGTGGCCCGCAGACGACGCCGCCGAGCACGTCATTGTGGCCGGCGAGCGATTTGGTGGCGCTGTGTACGACCAAGTCGATGCCGAACTCGAGCGGCCGGCAATTGACCGGCGTGGCCAAGGTGGAGTCGACCAGCGTGCGGATTCTGCCGCGGGCTTTGGCGATTTTGGCAAGCTCGGCCAAGTCGCAGCAAAACACGTGCGGGTTGGTCGGCGATTCACCGATCACGAGCCGCGTGTTGTCCCGTAGCGCGCCGCTCAGCGCGGGCAAATCGCCCGAAGGAATGATGGTGTGCTCCACGCCGAAACGCGGCAGCGTTTGGGTCACGAGCTGGCGCGTGCGGCGATAGCCGTCGCGAAACATCACGATGTGATCGCCAGCTTTGACCAGTGAAAGCACGGCGGTGGTGATCGCGGCCATGCCGCTCGAAAACGCGACCGCGTCTTCGGCGCCTTCGAGCTCGGCCACGCGGCGCTCGAGCTCGCACACCGTCGGGTTGCCGTAGCGGCCGTACTCTTCGCGATCGGGATCGGGATCTTCGCCACGCATGTAGCGCTCGAGCTCGGCGGTGTTGGCGAAGGTGTACGTCGCGGTCGGCTCGATGCTGAGCGCGAGCGCGTTGTGCGGTCGTGTCGCGGGCGTGCCCGCGTGCACGCTGTCGGTCGAACCGGCGAAGGTTTTCTTATCGGCGCTCATCAGTTCGCTTTCGGCTCGCTCTGCGATAGTAGCGCGCGCACTCGATCGACGATGATTGTCGCTGCGTCCGCCTGCGGCAGGAGCTCGGCTTTTTTCGGATCGGGTTCGCTGCGCGGCTTGAACTCGATCTGGCCGGTCTTGAGCCCGCGCGCGCCGACCGTCGCACGGAGTGGAATGCCGACCAAGTCTGCGTCTTTGAATTTCACGCCCGGGCGCTCTTCGCGATCGTCGACCAGCACTTCGATGTCGGCGGCTTCGAGCTCGCGTTCGAGCCGCGCCACTTCGGCTACGACTTCGGGCTCGCTGCCGAGCTGCACCAAATGCACTTGATACGGCGCGACGCTGATCGGCCAGCGGATGCCGTTTTCGTCGTGGTGCTGCTCGACCGCCGCCGCAATCAAGCGCGACACGCCGATGCCGTAGCAGCCCATGACGATGGTCTGGTGTGCGCCTTTTTCATCCAAGTAAGTCGCGGACATTTTCGAAGTGTAGTGCGTGCCGAGCAAGAAAATGTGGCCCGCTTCGATGCCGCGATAAAGCTTGAGCGAAGCGCCGCAATTCGGGCACAAATCGCCGTCTTTGACTTGGCGAACCTCGACCACTTCGGCCGAGAAATCGCGGTCGTGCTGCACGTGCGTGAAGTGGTAATCGGTTTCGTTCGCGCCGGTCACGCCGTCGGTGATGCTGGCCGCGTCGGCGTCGATCACGACGCGACCCTCGAAGCCGATCGGTCCCGCAAATCCAACCGCGGCGCCCGTCGCGCGCTCGACGTCCGGGCCGCTCGCGAGGTGCACTTCGCTCACGCCGAGCGCGCGTGCGAGCTTCACCTCGTTCACGTCGTGATCGCCGCGCAACACGACCATGACGAGGTCTTTGTCGGCCAAGTACACTAGGCTCTTCAAAAAATTCTCGGGCGATTGCTGCAAGAATTTCGCGACCGCTTCGATCTTGCCGTGCCCGGGCGTGTGGATCTTTTCGCGCGGGGGCACGCTGTCTCTGGCTGGGCCGCGCGGCGGCATCGGCGGCGTGGTCGCGACTTCGAGATTGGCGGCGTAGGGGCATTGCAAACAAGCCGCGATCACGTCTTCGCCGCTTTGGACGAGCACTTGGAATTCCGCGCTGCCAGAGCCGCCCATCGCACCGGAATCCGCGCTGACCATGCGGTAATCGAAGCCCATGCGATCGAAGATGCGCGTGTACGCGACGCGCATCGCTTCGTAGCTTTTCTTCGCCGAAGCCTCGTCGACGTCGAACGAGTAGGCGTCCTTCATCGAAAACTCGCGGCAGCGCAAGAGGCCGCCGCGCGGTCGCGCTTCGTCGCGGAATTTGGTTTGGATCTGGTAAAGGTTCTTCGGCAGATCGCGGTAGCTCTTCACTTCGCGACGTGCGAGGTCGGTGATGATCTCTTCATGCGTCGGGCCGAGGTGATAGTCGGCGCCTTTGCGATCCTTGAGCCGAAACAAGGTGTCCCCGAACAAATCCCAGCGCCCGGTCTCTTTGAAGTATTCGGCCGGTAAGAGCGCGGGCAGAAGCACTTCTTGTGCGCCGGCTGCGTCCATTTCGCGGCGCACGATCGCTTCGATCTTTCTGAGCACGCGCACGCCGAGTGGCAAGAAGCTGTAAATGCCGGCGCCGACTCGGCGCACCAAGCCCGAGCGAAGCAGCAAAATGTGGCTCGCGCTCGTGGCGTCGGCAGGAGCCTCTTTGAGCGTGGGAAGGAGCGCGCGTGAGTACCGCATGACGTTTCCGGGGCCTCGTAGCATGGTGGCCGCGGGAAATTGAGCAATCCGCTGATTTTCGCGGGTCTCCGTGCTGTTTCGCGCGCCTCGCCGATCTCGGGCTGACATGGTTTTCGAAAGAAAGGGCAGCCCATCTCGCGCGCGGTCGCGCCCGACAGGGCTGGCGCTCGCCTTCCCGGAAATAAAACAAAGCCCCGGATTCGCCAGACCGATCACGGTTTTCGACGCGCTTCGTGATCCCCGACGGGGGGAAAGAAGGGCGGCCACGTTAGAACTGACCGACCAGGCGCCCGTCGCGTTGCTCGACGCGCGAGCGGCCAAGCGCCGATTCGCGCGCAGGGCCCAAAACATCCCAAAGACGCCGTGGAACAGTCAGAGTCACGTCTAATTGTCGACTTGTCGCACCGGGAATTGCGGGTATAACCGGGAAGCAAACTCCCGGTACTTTCAAGTAGGGTCCCGGGCCGGAGAGACCATGACCGTCGTGACGACTTGGAAGCAAAAGCTCAGCGGCCACATTCGCGAAGACTGGGCGCGCGAGATCGACGTATTCGAAACTCAAATCGAACTGCGCAAGAAGGGCAAGATCGAAGAGAAGCTG
>DASYCL010000611.1:0-12815 GCA_036500245.1 Polyangiaceae bacterium
TCCTTGCTGGAGAAGAAGCGAAGATAATATTGCTTCATCTCTTCGCTCGAAGTGTTTTTCATCCGCCGCATCAATTGATTGACGAGGCCCTCCCAGATTTCGCCGTGCTTTTTGCCGCCGAACAAAACCGCGTCGCGCTGAGCTTGGCTGAGCTTTTGCCAGGGCTTTTTCTTGTCGATGCCGAAGACCGACAAAACCCATTCGATTTCGTGCGCGACCCAACCTTCGCCGCGCGCGGCCGCTGCGGCCCAGACCGTGATCGCGCCGTCTTTGATCGAGAGCGCGGGGTTCGGCACGACGAGCTCGGGATCCATTTCCGGGCGCGAACCGAGGCCGTTGCAATCGGTGCAAAAGCCGAGCGGGGAATTGAACGAGAACGAGAGTGGCGCGAGCTCCGCGAACGAAAGCTCGCAGTGCGGGCAAGCGATGCGCTCGCTGAACGCGCGCTCCTCGCGCTCCGTCGCCACCGCGATCACGCCTTTGCCTTCGCGCAAACCGAGCTCGACCGAGTCCGTGATGCGGGCGCGCGCGCTCGCATCGACGACGATGCGGTCGACCACCAAATCCAAATCGTGCTTCGCTTTTTTATCGAGCGAAGTGACGCCGTCATCGAGCGTGACGACTTTGCGATCGATGCGAAGGCGCGTAAAACCGCGCGCCTTCGCGTCCGCGATCAGCTCTCGGTGCTCGCCTTTGCGCTGTTTTTCCAGCGGCGCGAAGAGCATGAGCTTGGTGCCCTTCGGATATTCCAAAATCGACGATACGATTTGCTGCGCGGTTTGTCCTTCCGCGCGGCGGCCGCATTTCGGGCAATGTTGCACGCCGATGCTGGCGTAGAGCACGCGCAAGTAGTCGTGCACTTCGGTGACGGTGCCGACGGTCGAGCGCGGGTTGTTCGAGGCCGCCTTCTGCTCGATCGAGATGGTGGGCGAGAGCCCGCGCAACGTGTCGTACTTGGGCTTGTCCATTTGACCCAAGAACTGGCGCGCGTAGCTCGACAGACTTTCGACGTAGCGGCGCTGGCCTTCGGCGTAGATCGTATCGAATGCGAGCGACGATTTGCCGCTGCCCGAGACGCCGGTGACTACCACCAGCCTCTTCTTCGGAATCGATATCGTAACGTTCTTGAGATTGTGCTCGCGGGCTCCGCGGACGATGATGGCTTCAGGATCTCGGTCGCTCACCGGCTGGGGAGTAGCGCCGGGTTCGAGGTGCGGCAACGTTCGTGCACCGTGGGAGCGGAAAGGTGCGCCAAAACTGAAACGCGCGCTGCTCGCGGCGCGTCGCGGGCTACCAGTGCGCGCCGCGACGCCAGCGCTGAACCCCGAAGCACGCACTTTGCGCGGCTGCGGCTACGAAAAAGTGATCCGGAAGCGCGCGCGCAAACACCTTGGCGCTGATGAAGCTTTTTGCGAGCGCGACTGCGATTGGGATTTCGATGCTGGGGCTGACGGCGGCGTGCTCTTCGCCACCGAGTGACGGCTATAACGCGCCTCCCGGCTCGGGCGGCAATGGCACCAGCACCTCGCAGGGCGGCAGTGGCAACGCGAGCACGAGCGGTGGCAGTGGCAACGCGAGCACGAGCGGCGGAAGTTCGTCGCAAGCCGGTAGCGGCACGACGACCGCGGGCACGAGCAGCGGTGGCAGCGGCACCGCCGGCGCCTCGAGTGGTTCGGGCGGCACGACGGGCAGCGCCATGGAAGGCATGTGTCCTCCGGGCGTGCAGGGACATTGCGACGTGGGCGCGACGTACCCGACGTATCAAGGCTTCACCCTCAACTTGGTCGAAGATTTCCCCGCGCCGCTCGACCTCGACAAAGATCCGATTTTGACTTGGTCTGACGGCAGCCCGGTCGACGGTCAGACGCGCTTCCGCAAAGAGCAAATCGCCTTTGCCGACGGCAAGATGATCATCACGGCGCAACCGCCGGACGGCTGCGCGCCGCAAACCGGCAACGCGGGCTGCATTCCCGGCGGCACTTCGTACGCCGAGCCGGCGCCCGGCATGAGCACCGGTTCGGTCGGCACGATGGGCGTGTGGAGCGGCGAAGTGCGCACCAAATACAACAACTACCGCTACGGCCGCTACGAAGCGAAGTACCACGCGCCCGCGAACACCGGCGGCTTCCTCTCGACGATGTTCGTGTTCCGCTCGCCGAAGTGGACCATCTGGAACGAGATCGACAACGAGCTCGAGCCGAGCATCTCGACCAGCGTCGCGGGCAACGTCGTGTTCGGGCCACAGGGTTACACGGGCTACCCGAACAACCCGACGCAAAACGACGCTTGGAGCGCGATGATCAGCGGCGGCACGTATCACATCGCTGACGAGCACACCTATGCCTTCGTTTGGACGCCGACCGAAATCGACTGGTACCTCGATGGTGGCACCACGCCGATTCAAACCTTCACAGGCAAAGCGATGGACGGCATCCCGACCGCGTCCGCCAAGATCATGATGAACATGTGGGTGTTCGCGCAACCGAATCCGTTCGGCGACGCGAAAACCAACCAATATCCGATCAAGAGCGAGTACGAGTACTTCCACTTTTACAAGTGGGACCAAGACACGACTTATCCGTGCTCGCCCGCGCCCGCGTGTCTGCCCGCGAGCGACAAAGCCAACGCGCAAAACAACCCGAGCGAAGTGAACTACGGCATGTAACGCGCGCTCGGTGACTCGATTGCGAGCGTCAATGCGCTCCGCGAAAGGCCCAGCCGCTACACTGGGCCTTTCGTGTTTTGTGCGCTTCGGATTTTTTCAGGACCTGGACCACTTCGCCGGCCAGGGCCTCGCCTCCGTCGGCAAACAAAGTTGAATGCGCAACTACACCTGGGAGCTCGCTCGGAGGTCTACCGAAGCGAGCTTCGGCGTAACGGACAAAGTTGCTCATTCAACTTCGAATGAAGCGCGAAATAGGGCCGAGGGTCTCGCAACCTGTCTGACGCGGCGGCCAGCGCTCGGGTGCAAGCCGAGCAACCCGCATTGATGGTGTCGCCCGTCGATTTTGCGACGGACGGCGGCGCCACCGGCACTGCTCGATTGCCATGCCTCCACCGAGCCGCACGACACGGCAGCAGCGCCACAAGTTTTCACCTTCCTCGATATTTGCGAGCAGCGCCGCGTTCGCGATTGCCGCCGCTTCTTTGGTTGCGTGCGGTGCCTCCGATGATTCTGGCTCGGCCTCGACCGGCGGCAGCGTCGGCAACGGCGGAAATGCGGTCGGAGCGGGCGGCACTCAGACGAACAGTGCGGGAAGCAATGCCGGCAGTTCGGCAGCTGGCACTTTTGCGGGCGGACTAGGCGGAGCCGGCGGGAGCATGTCGTCGAGCGGTGGCGCGCAGGCCGCTGGGAGTTCGTCGCTCGGCGGTTTGCAAGCGGGCGGTGCCGCGCAGGGTGGTTCGTCGAATGGTGGTTCGTCGGCGGGAGGCGCGGGCACTGGCAGCGCCGGGCATGCCGGCGCCGGCAACGGCGGCACGTCGAGTGGTGGCGCGGGCAACGCGGGCGCATCGAGCGGCGGAAGCTCGGGCTCGGGTGGCGGCGCGACTTGCCCGCTGCCGACGAAATTCAAATGGACGTCGCCTGGTCCGATCGCGGAGCCGAAGTCCGGTTGGGTGTCGCTGAAGGATTTTACGAACGTCGTCTACAATGGCAAGCACATCGTCTACATGTCGATGCACGATCAATCGGCGTATGGCTCCGCCATGTTCACTTTTGCCGATTGGCCCGACGCTGCGACAGCCACGCAAACCAAGCTGACGACCTCGACCGTCGCGCCGACGCTCTTCTACTTCAGCCCGAAAAACACCTGGATCCTCGCGTACCAATGGTGCGCGTCCAAGTTCTGCTACGCGACGTCTTCGGATCCGACGAACGCGACGTCGTGGTCATTCGGCAAATCATTGTTCAATGGCGCGATCGCGAACTCGAGCACGGGGCCAATCGATCAAACGGTGATTTGCGACAGCCAAAATTGCTACCTATTCTTCGCCGGCGACAACGGCAGCATCTATCGATCATCGATGCCGATCGGCAATTTCCCCGGCACCTTCGGCGCGCAAACCACGGTCATGAGCGACACCGCGCAAAACCTATTCGAGGCCGTGCAAGTCTACAAAGTGAAGGGCGCGAACCAATACTTGATGCTCGTCGAAGCGCAAGGCAGCGGTGGTCGTTACTTCCGCTCCTTCACCGCGACAGACTTGGGCGGCACGTGGACGCCGCTTGCCGCGAGTGAAAGCAATCCCTTCGCCGGCAAATCGAACGTGACCTTCAGCGGCAGCGCCTGGACCAACGACATCAGCCACGGCGATTTGGTGCGCGAAAATCCGGACGAGACCTTCACCATCGACCCCTGCAATTTGCGAATGCTCTATCAGGGGCGCGATCCCAAGTCGACCGCGAGCTACGATTTATTGCCGTATAAGCCGGGGTTATTGACGCTGGTCCCGTGACAATAGGCTGCTCGCGTTCGGGCAGAACCTGTCCGGGACCAGGCGCCTGGCTGTGGGGGTCGACTACAGAATCCAGACCGAATCGAGATACACAGACGAGCCGCTCGTGTACGTCACCCTCGCATAAACCTGCGGCCAGCTGGAGGCGGAAGTAAACGGAATGGCGACGGTGCCCCACTGCGCGTACCCCGTGCCGACGACGCGAGGGAAGGATACATTTGGCTTGTCAAATAGAGTGGCGCTCGTGCTCGCATTGATCAACTTGACGTCGGCCACGGCGCTAGTCGGACTCGATTCGGCGTAGCGAATGACCAGCTGATGGGAGTTGATCAAGTGGTTGAAGTTCATGTTGTTCGTGTGAGTGAGTGGAGATGCAGACGAAAGGAGCACCTCCGCGTCGAAGAAGTTGTACCCATTCCCGGTGATGGTCTGTCCTTCGATGAAGCCCGCCGAAAACGGGGGGAGAGCGGCGTGCCAAATAAAGTCTGCAGAGACGGTCATCGAAAGGGTGTTGCAGGGCATGCCATCAGCGATCAGCGTATTTTGATCTGTGGTAGCTTGCCCGTTCGGCCCGATGTAATCGCCATCGTCGTCGGTGATATCGATCCTGTGCGCGGTGTCGGTAGGCGAGCATTTGAAGAGCAACGTCCCGTCGTAGATTAGGGCCGATTTCGCGGTGTTTCCCGCGACAAACGACGTCGTTGCGCCGTCAGGGTCACCGAGCGAAAAGGTCATTTCGAACGGTGCGTTGTACGTACTCCAATCTGGATGAGTGAACGGCGTGGTCGCGCTGACCCACACGGGATTCGGGTTGGGCACGCCGAGGGCCTGTTGGGTGCTCTCCACCGTTTCCGAATCTTGCGGAGCAGCAGAGCATCCCATCGCGGTCACGAGAGCAAAGAATCCCAGAAACGCGTGCAATTTTCGAACATGCATGATGTGGCTCCTTGTGAGGTGTGTATTGGGCGCGGACACAACTGGCATCGATGAACAAACACCGCTACAACGATCCATCCTGCCACCGACCCTGCTCCGCTCCCTTTGCGAACTTCTTCGGATCCTGACGCGGCTGTCTTCATCGCAGAAGCGATGAAGACAGCGCGACTCAATTGGTAGCCCGGTCTAGAGGCTTTGTCGCGTGTCGGATTCCGACGTCGAGCACGGAGTCACACGGGACTAAGGCATCATGTGTATATACACGCAATGAATGTACGCTCGCTCGAGCGGCATGCGTCATGCCCAGCCAGACGTAACGCGCACTTAGCAGGATCCGGTCCCTACCCCTGCTACTGAAAGAGATTCCAACTTCATGAGGCGCTACACAGATATCGATGCACTATGTTTCGTTCGGCTCGCCATTCCCGCGAGAGCACACTCAAGCGAAAAAGCTGGCCCGAGCTGGCGCGCAGGCGAGCACGCTTTCTCTCAATTCTCGCCGCCGCCGCCGATCTTCTTCTTCGCATACCCATAAGCATGCGGCTCGAGCTTCAGCTCAGTCCCATCCGAGAATTTGACGCTCAGCTTCTCGTCGCCCGAATTATACGCGAGATACGTGCGGCTCTCCGCGTTCTTGAATACGGCATAAAGCGGCGTATCCGCGGTCGTCTTAGTGTCGACGTGGCCGCCGATCGCGGCGAGCTTGGCGATGAAGTCGTAGGTCATCGCTTGGGTGTTGCCGAATTCGGGCTCGAAGTAGGGATCGTCGTCGAACATCTTTTTGGCTTTGTCCGGCGCGGCGAGCGCGAGGTACATCATCATGTAGTCGCGCCACATGTTGAGTGAGCCTTTGCTCTCGCTCGAGATCTCGTCGAAGGCTTTTTGCACGTACTTCGGGTGCCGGCCGAGATAGAGCGAGGCGCCCGTGAACGGCAGGTAATTGATGCCGTGAATCAACGCAGGATCGCGATCGAACCAAGTGTCGTATTTCGCGCCCGCGCCCCAAACCATGCCGGCGGCGTGATGATCGAAGCCCTTCGGGAAATTGTCTTCGTCGATATTGAACCAATATTGTTCGGCCGCGGAAACCTGCGTGGCAAACAAGAAAATGCCGAGATCGCGCAGCTCTTTTCGGCCGGTGGCGGCGCCCCACAGCAGGATCGCGGCCGAGCAATTGGTGTCTTCGGAAGAGGCTTCTTGGTTATTGCCTTCGTCGAAGTGCTCGGGGCCGTTGGCCCAGGAGTGCCCGGCGAACAGATCCATGTGACGCAAATATGGGTAGCGCGTATCCGCGCGTTCCCAATTGGCGACGTCTTTCACGAGCAGATCGACGAACGGCGCAAAGTTCTTGGTCCAATTCGGATCGCGTCGCGCAATCGTCGCAGCAGCGCCGATAAAATAACCGTAGTGAAAGTGATGATCGTTGAGCTCATCGGTCGAGCCGTAGCTCGAAGGGAAGGCGAGTAAGCTCTTCCACTCTTTATCGTAATAGAACTCGCGCGGCGCTTGGCCGTCGAACCAATCGGTGAGCTCGTTTTCGAGGCCGTTGAGCAGGCGTTCGCGTTCGGATTTGAGTCCGAGCTGTTCGGCGATCTCGAGCAAATTCGCGTTGCGGCCGAGGTTCTTGCCGTCCCAATACGAGTCGCGATTGTCGTCGCCTTGGCGCGGGCCGAAGCCTTTCGGGAACAAGTTGTCGGCGTCCGCGATTTCCTTCACGTAACGCGGCACCGAGCCTTCATCCGCGCCGGGGATCGGCGGCAAAATGGGCAAAATGCCGTTGAAACGCAGCTTGGTCGAGAATTGATTGGTCTCCGCGATCTTCATCGCGCCGCGCGGTGAGACATACGTTTCCGGCCAAGTCTCGACTTTGCTGTGCTTCCACAAATGCGGGTAGAGCGCGATCAGTGCGTCGCTCGAAGCGCCCTTTTGATCGTCCATCAGCCGCGTGGTGAGTTCGAAGTTGGTGTTCAGCGTGGCGCTCGCCTCATCGTACTGGTACGAAACTGCGCTGCCGGTGACGAACGCATAGGCATGTTTGCGCACCCGCTCGAACAGCTCTTCGCTCTTGTTCGGCAATGCGGCGACCGAAAAATAATCTTTGCCGGCCAGATCGCTTTCGAGCGTCGCGCCTTTGACGACCCAGTGGCTCTTGGCTGGCGCGAAGAGCGCATAGTGGTGCCCGCGCACACTGAAACCAATGGCTTCGGCGCCTTCGTGCCAAACGTCGAAGGACGACGCTTGGTCTTGTGGAATGCGAATCACCGCATTATCTGGCCCAGTTTTCGTGAAATACACGAACGGTAAACCGTGGCCGATGGTGGCGCGGAGCGCGCTTTCACCGCTCCATTCGGCGGTGACCGTCCAATCCGAATAGCTCGCGACGCGCGTGTCCGGCGACGCGAGCCCGACCAGGCCGACCCGGAAATCCTCCGCGAAGCGGAACATGTATTCGCGCTTGCCGATCGTCGGTTGATCGACGTAGGCGAGCCCGAGACCGTCTTTGTACGCGTGCGCGGCAAACGGATGTGCGTAGATGTTCGACGAGTACGGGTTCTTCGGATCGTATTGCCAAATCAAAGACGACCACCAGCTGTTCGCGCGCGGCACGCCGACGAAGTCCTTCGTCACCTTCGGGTGCGCGCGCTGACCGCTCGCGTCGACCGCGATCTTTTCGTCGCTCGGCACTTGCTTGGTCAAAAAGCCCGCGCCCGCTTTCATGGCTTTGCCGGGCGGATGCTTGGGCAACGCGGCCGGGTCGATGCTCGACGCGCCGCAGCCGACGATCGCGATCAGCAGCGCAAAAACGGCGGTTTTCGAGCTCATAGTTTACCCCAACCCATGCGTAGATTGACGTGGAACTCGTTGATCGCTTTTTTGATGTTGTAAAAATATTGATAGTCGTAGCCGACGGTCGGCAAGAACGCGGGTCCGAGAAAACCCGTGCCGAAGAACTTCGACCACAGCTCCGCGCCAACGCGGATGTTCTCGTAGGTGTGCGGGCCTTGCAGTCCTTTGTCCCAGGTGATCGGGACCACCAGGTTCATCATGTCGAAGTCGATCACGCTGCCGTTGATGCCGGGAATCGCATCGGGATTGACGATGCGCCGCTGGATCAGCGCGGTCGTGCGGAAGCTCGACGAACGTTCGGTCGGGTCGTCGAAGACTTGTAGCGTGTCCGGAACGACGTAGGTCGTCATCGCCGTCGCGTAGGTGCCTTGCAGCGTAAAATCGTAGTTGCCCGCGCCTTCGAAGCGCGTGCCGAGGTAGTAGTCATGCTTTCGCACCGTGCGCAGGCCATACACGTCGTCGTCATCGGCCGCGCCGACGTTGAAGTACCAACCGCGCGTCGGCGTTCTGTGCATGCCGAGCTCGCCGCTGCGAATTTCAGGCAAAACGAGCGGCGAATACAGCGCATATTCGAGGTTCACCGCGCGGATGTATTTGGCGCGCAAGGCTTCGTCCGGCACGCCGTACGGCGTGTCCGTCACGTTCATGTACGAGTACACGAAGTCGAGCGTGACTTTGTCCGGGCCGATGAAGCGCGAAATACTCGGCCGCGCTTCGTACAACCAAAATTTCTCGCGTTCGTTCGGTTGAAATTCGACGATGCCGAGGCGATCGACGCGCGCGACCGTGCCTGCGAGCTTCACGTCGAAGAGTGGGTAGAGCCCGACCACGCGCTGGTAGTTGAGCCCGGCTTGTTGCACCGTCGTGTCCACGAATTGCCAGTTGGCCGGCGTGCCGTCGGTGTTGAGTGGCGGGTAATAGCCGAAGATCTGCCCCTTCACCATGTGGTCGTAGCTGTAGAGGAAGTCCAGCGCGCCGAGGTAGTTCTGGCGCAAGCGCACGAAGTCGTCCGTGCGATAGCGGAGCGGATTGCGCGCGATGTCATAGGCGAGGATCGGCCGGATCGGGCCCGCGTTGCGAAACGGGCTCTGCGCGAACAAAAGCTCGCTCGTGAACGAGCGCATCTCGTTGTTGCGGTAGAAATCGCGCGTGTCCTTGCTCAGTGAAACCTGCGCGGAGATCGACACCCCCGGTGCCTCGAGCCCCGAATCACCGTGCTGCGGAAAAGCCTTCCACGGCAAAATCGGCAAGCCGTCTTCTTGGTAGAGCACGAGTAGTTTCTTGTGCACCCACTCTTCGACGATCTGGTGGTACTCGCGGTACTTCCCGCTCGCCTTGAGCGCATTCAATTTCTCGAGCGCGCGGTAGTAGTGATCTTCCGCGTTTTCCAGAACCGGACCGCGCGCGCCGCGATAGCCCGAGTAAAGCTCGCCGTAAAACAGCTCGTAACCGGGCTCTTCGGGATTCTCGGCGACCGCTTGTGCGAAGTGATCGCCGGCAGCGTTGTCGCCGAGGCGCGCTTCGAGCTTCGCGACGACGCATAGCTTCATCGCGCGCACGCTGTGCGGCTCGTCTTTGTCGAACAGCGGATGCAGGCGCTTTTCGAGCTCTTCGCGCACTTGCGCCATGCTGCGGTTGCCGGTGGCGGCTTCGTAACGACCGAGGCACTCGTACGGATTGATCTCGGGACCTTTGTCCACCGGATCCGCGTGCGCCACGCGAGGGAGCGCCAGCGCGAACACCTGCGCGGCCGCGCCCGCAACGACGAAAAGCTTTCTCACCACTTCACTCCCAGGCGATGTCGTCGATGAAAATCGTTTGCGGCGGAGTCATCCCCGGCACGGCGCTCGGCGGATAACTCGACACCCAGGCGAACGCACCGATCACGGCGCTGAGCGGTAGGTTCGACAGATCGATGTGAAGGGTCTGCCAGTCCGTGGTGAGCTCGGTGCCGTACTGCGCCTTGAACGGCATGCACGTGCTCCCGTCACCGGTGCAGCTTTGATCCGAATACGGCTGCATCGGCGTGGCTAGGCTGCCGTCGATGCCGCCGGCGATGAAATTGACGAACAAGCCACCCGGGTTCGCGTCGAGCGTCGCTTGATCGATCGCCGCGGAGAAACTGACCGAGTTGTAGCCGCGCTGGCCATTGCCGAGGTCGACCGGCCCGATCACGTCGCGCCCCGGATATGCGCCCCAGCTATTCGACGGATAAACCCAATAAACGCCGGCCCACTTCTGCGAGCTCACGTAATAGTCGAAGCGGTAACAATCGCCGCCCGCGCCCGCCGGTCGTTCCTTGCACGCGGTGTTGAACGTCGTGACGAGGTAGCCGGCGAACTCTCCGTCGCCCATGTCTCCGCTCGGCGTAAAAAAATTCGAGACATAAAACGACCCTTGAATCGGGCCGGGGTTGCGCACGCGGCTGGCTTCGTCCGGCGGCCCGCACGCCGCGCTCGTCAGCGCGAGCGAAGCCAGGAGTGCAGCGAGGAGTCCAGAACGAGACGATGGGACGGCGGCCATGGCGGAACGGCCGCGGATCGCCCGGGCCATACCGTCTAAGTGTCCGCGCTGCTGCCTCTTGATCCGGAAATGCGGGTCAACGCCCGCCTTTTACCGATCGCGCGGCCCGTGGGCTCCGACTCGGGTCAGACAATTCGGTAGCTTGATTGAAGGCTTCTCCCGATCGGATGATTCCTTGGCGATCTCTGAGTTCTTTTGCCCCTGCGCGAGCATCGTCGCTTGGCCGCCGGCGCGTTCGGTTACGCGACCGGCGCCTGTTCACCCCTTCGGGTATCACGAAGCGTGTCGGTTAGTTCTAACGTGGCCGCCTCTCTTTCCAAAACCGTGATCAGCCTGGCGCATCAGTAGCGCTCTTTTATTTCCGGGCATTCGGCCCGAGTCCTTCGCGCGCGCTCCGGCGCGAGAAGAGCAGAGCAGAGACGAAGAGCAGAGAGAATCCGACGAACTACAAAGTGGACAAGCTCTCAAGCACTCTTCCGCTCAGCTGCGGCATTGAGACGCTCGCGCACTTTGGCGAATTCGAGCTCGAGCTCCGCGGCGAGCTCGCTGGCATTGCCGGGCCCGGATTCGAGCGTCGCGCTGAGCGAAGCCATGCGCGGAACGCCGACCGACAAGCAGCTGCCTTTGAGCTTGTGCGCGGCGAGGCGCAGCGCCTCTGCGTTGCCGGAAGCGACCGCTTGCGTAATTGCCGCGAGTTGATCCGGCACGTGGCGCAAGAACACGCGCACCACGCTTTGGCTGCGCTGCACCGTCGGGTCGAGCGCGCCGTCGCTGTGATCGAGCGCGCTCGCGGGAATGGACGAACCGCGACTCCGGCCCGGCAGTGACTCGCGCGGCCACCAGCGCTCGAGCGCTTCCTTGAGCAGCTTCGGGTTGATCGGTTTCGTGATGTAGTCGTCCATGCCGGCGTCGATCGCGCGATCGCGTTCGCCGACGAGGGCGTGCGCCGTCACCGCGATGATCGGCAAATGCACGCCGCTGGCCTCGCGCTTCCTGATTTCACGCGCGGCTTGATAACCGTCGAGCTCCGGCATCTGGCAATCCATCAAGACGAGCGGGTACGGCGTGCGCTCGAGCGCTTCGAGCGCCAAGCGTCCGTTGTCGACCACATCCGCCTCGTAACCGAGCTCACGCAGTACTTCGATGATGACTTCTTGGTTGATCGGATTGTCTTCCGCGACCAATAGCTTTCGCGCCGGGGCGCCTGGGGCGATCGACGGCGCGCGTCGATACATTTCGCTCGGCGCAAATCCGAGCGGCGAATCCCCGAGCGCGCGCGCAATGCTCGACTCGAGCTCAGCCGAGCGCACGGGCTTGCTGAGCACGCTGGCAAAGAGCTCGCGATTGTCGAGCCCGACCGCGCTCTCGCTCAGCGAAGTGAGCATCACGAGCGGGATCGCGCCGTGTTTTTCCTTGATTTCGCGCGCCAGCGTGACCCCGTCCATCTCCGGCATGTGCATATCGGTGATCACGACGCCGAACGGATCGCTCGGCGAAGCCGCCGAGAGCATTTCGAGCGCTTTCTTCGCGCCGCTCACCGCGACCGGGCGAAGCCCCCAACTCGACAGCATTTCCTCGAGCAGCATGCGGTTGGTCGCGTTGTCGTCGACGATCAACGCGCGAGTGTGACGGTTCGGATCCGGGATGCGCGTCGGCTCGGCCGTGAGCACGCGCACCGGCAAGCGCGCGAAGAAGCGGCTGCCTTCGCCTTTCTTGCTCACTACGCCGAGCTCGCCGCCCATCAGATTGACGAGCTTTTTCGAAATCGCCAAGCCGAGCCCGGTGCCGCCGAAGCGGCGCGTGGATGAGCCGTCGAGCTGCGAGAACGATTCGAACAATTGCGACTGCTCGGCTTCGTCGATGCCGATGCCGGTATCGACGACTTCGATGCCAAGCGTGGTCTTGTCGCCTTCGCCGCGCGTCACGTTCGCGCGGATCAGAACCTCGCCCGTGTCGGTGAACTTCACCGCATTGCCGACTAAGTTGGTCAGCACTTGGCGCAGGCGATCGCCGTCCACTTCGACTCGAACCGGCACGTCCGCGTCGATGTGACA
>DASYCL010000612.1:0-6500 GCA_036500245.1 Polyangiaceae bacterium
GCCTGCGCGAAGCACGAGATCGATTTCGCGCAAACCATGATCGTCCGCGGCCTCATAACGCAATTCCTTGCGATCGAAATCGCGCAGATCGACGCGCTCCGGCGCGCCTTCGAGCTCCACTTCGGGCGCTTGGTCCGGCACCGATTCGACGGTGACTTGATCGGGTTCGGGGATCAGCACTTTGCCGAAGCGCGCAGCGACGCGCAGCGTCGCGGTTTGCGTGAGCGTGTAGCGAGCGACCACACCACCCGAACCGTCGTCGACGAACGACACTTCGCGGAGGCCGTCGGTGAGCACCAAGCGCCGGCCTTCCGCGAGCGGAACACCGTGCACGACGATCGTGCTGCCTTGAGCTTCTGCGCTGCCGAGACCCGGAAAAATCGCGCGATCCGAGCTGTGCAGGTATGCAGGCGGCTGCACGGTGACGCGCACCAAGTCGAGCCACGCCATCGGCACGGGCGCAACGCCGCGACGCGCGACCAGCACGTCCAACCCTTCGAGCACGCGGTTCGGATCGCGACCGATACCGAGCGCGGTCAAGAGCACGAGCAGCGCCGCGGCCGCGCGCACGAAGCTCGCCCCGCGCGCGGCGTGCTGTTCGACCGCGTCGAGCGAAGCGCGCGCGAGCTGCCGCTCGAAATGCAGCTCTGCGAGCTCTCGCGAACCGACGCTGGGATCGCGCTCCGCGCGTTTCGCGAGCGCCGCGGCGCGCAGCGCGCGTTCACCGAGCGCGCGATCGACGGGGACGAGCACGCGGCGAATGGTGCGACGAACATCGCGAAAATCGCGGCGATCGCGCAGCGAGCGCAGTGCGATCGCCGCGATCGCCGCGAGCAGCACGAGCCCGCCGAGCGCGCGTAAAAGCGGCGTCCCAAAACGACCGAGCAAACCCGCCGCGAGCACGCACGCGAGCACGAGCGTGAGCGAAAATAGCCGCGCAGGCGCGCGCCGACGTCGCTGAAACGCGCTCGAAAGACGCTCGGTCGCGAGCTTGGGCAAAGTCGACAAGGCTCGCGGAGCTTAGCAGCGGACCCGCGCGGGCGTGACAAACGACGAAAATTGCCGCATCCTTTCGAGCACGATCGCGATGACGGAGGTCGAGCGCCTCAAGCGGGTATTGCTTTCGCTGCCCGACCTGGCGCTGCGCACGGGTTGGCTGCGCGATTTCTTGGCGCGCGCCTCCGACTACGACAACGCCAGCGTGCTGAACGCGCTGTGTGAAGACAACGAGCGCGCCGATCCGCAAGCCCGCGAGGCGATTTTGGTGGTTGCCCTGCTCTTCGCTTCGCTCGGTGAATGCGAGCTCACCGACCAATTGCGCGCGCAAGCCGAGGCGCGCCACCTCTTGAGCTTGTCGCGCTTGCTGCGGCGCGCGCCGACCCCGAGTGTGCACGCGCCACCCGCGCACGAAATCCCAGTGCCGGACTACGGCGCGGGTCGTGAGCTCACCGTCGGTGAGCGGAAGAGCCTCGCGCGAAGCCCGAATCGCCGCGCGTTCGACAAACTGCTCGGCGATCCGCATCCGCTCGTGATCCGCCAATTGCTCGAAAATCCGCGGTTGACCGAGGACGACGTGGTGCGCATGGCCGCGCGCCGGCCCGCGCGACGCGAAGTGCTCGAAGCAATCGCGCAAAACGGACGTTGGCTCAGCCGCCAGCGCGTGCGGCTCACGGTGCTGTTCAATCCCGGCTCGCCGCCCGCGATGACGATGCCGCTGCTCGCCGTCTGCGCGCGCAACGAGCTCTACGAGATCATGCACAGCTCGGACGCGTCGTCCGCGCTGCGCACTGCCGCGCTCGAGCTATTCGAGCGATTGCCACCACTGCGCGAGTCGGAATTGCCCGAGCCCACGCTGCAATAGACTCAGCCCTCTTCCTCTTCGCTTTCCCACTTCAATACCGCGCCGACGCTGATGCGCATCGCGCACTCGTCGCACAGCGGCGGTTCTTCGAAGCGGTACTCGTCCCCGCGCGTCCACAAAAATAAACCCGAGCCTGCCGGTGGCCCGTCGAAATGGCGCGCGCAAAAATCACAATCGAAGCCCTGCAAACGACGCACTTCCCCGGGCGCCGACGGAGCGTGATCCGGTTCGGGTCGGGTTTGGGATTCGGTGGGCTTGATGGCCATTCGCGGAGGACTATAGCACCTCCGCGCTCGCGGTCACCGCTTCCAGCAGGCTGAAAACGCAGTCATTCGGCGGCGCTTGCCCCGGGCCTGTCCGTCACTCCGCCGCTGCCACTGTCGCTCGTGGCGTTAGCGGGGTTGCCGCTCACGCCGTCGCCGCAACAAGAGATGGCGAGCATTTCGACCACGTCCATATTTCGCACTTCGTCTTCCTTCGATTGCGACTTGATGCCGTCGCTGATCATCGTCATGCAAAACGGGCACGCGCTGGCAATGGTTTTCGCGCCCGTGTCGAGCAGTTGCAGCGTGCGTTTGACGTTCACGCGGTTGTTGTTCTGCTCCTCCATCCACATCTGCGCGCCGCCCGCACCGCAGCACAGGCCCTTCTTCTTGTTCGCGCCTTCGACTTCGACCAACTCGACGCCGGGAATGCCGCGCAGGATCTCGCGCGGTGACTCGTAGATATCGTTGTAACGGCCGAGGTAACACGAGTCGTGATAAACGACTTTGGCGCGCACCGGGTGCTTCGGTGTGATCTTCTTTCGCGCCAAGAGCTCCATCATGAAATCGGTGTGATGCACGACCTCGAATTTGGCGCCGAAATCCGGGTATTCCTTGGATAGCGTGTTGAAGCAGTGCGGGCAGGTCGTGATGATTTTTTTCACCCCGCCCTTTTCCTTGTAGCCATTCAAGGTCGCGGCGTTGGTTTCCGCGAGCATGCTGAAGAGGTACTCGTTGCCCGCGCGACGCGCCGGATCGCCAGTGCACGTCTCCTCTTCGGCCAAGATCGCAAAATCGACGCCCGCCGCGATCAAGAGCTGCGCCGTCGCGCGCGCGATCTTCTTCGCGCGATCGTCGTAACTCACCGCGCAGCCGACCCAATACAAAACTTCGGCGTCCGGCTTCTCGGCGCACGTTTTCAGGTTCAACCCTTCGGTCCAGCTCGCGCGATCGACGCGCGCCAGGTTCCACGGATTGCCGTTACTCTCCATGCCTTCGAAGGGTTTGCCGAGTGTGCTCGGGAACTCACCCTTGATCACCACCAAGTTGCGTCGCATCTGCACGATCTTGTCGACATAAGTGATGTTCACCGGACACTGCTCTTCACAGGCGCGGCACGTCGTGCAGCCCCACAGCACGTCCTCGTGAATCACGTTCGGCACCAAATCGAGCGGTTTGTATGCAAGCTTTTCGGTTTCTTTTTTGGGGGGTTCGCCCTGCGCGTCGCTCGGTTTCGCGGACTCGTCCGTGAGCGCCGACGGCGGCTCGCTCGGAGCGGGCATGGTCGCGTGATGCACCGCGCTCGGTCCGAGCTCCAAAAACTCCTTTTGCCGCCCGTACAAGTGATTGCGCAAATCGAGCGTGAATTGCTTCGGGCTCAGCACCTTGCCCGTGGTGAACGCCGGGCAATTGTCGGAGCAGCGCCCGCACTCGGTGCAGGTGTAGAAATCGAGCACGTCTTTCCAAGTGAAATGCTCGATCCGCGCGTAGCCAATGCGCGCGCTCAAAAGATCCTCGCTCTCGGTCGCTTTCTCGACTGCCGCCATCAACGCTTCGGTCGACGGCGCGAGCGGACGAAGGCGCCCGCGTGGCGTGGTGTCTCCCAGAAATACGTTCGGAATCGCCGTAATGATGTGAAAATGCTTGGTGTACGGTAGGAGATTCGCGAACACGAGCACGAGCGTCGTGTGCGTCCAAAAGCCCGCGTGCGCGAGCAGGACGAGCGCACTCGAACCGAGGCCGGCAAAGAGCAATGCCAAGAGCGAACCGCCTGGCTCGGCCAAGCTATACGCGAGCGGGCCTTCGGGTCTGGCGAGCGGTGCGACGATCGTCGCCATCGACGAGCACAGGTCGCTCGGAGACGCGCACTCGCTCGCGAAGCGATGCGCGAGCACCGAGTTTGCGCCGTCGTAAGTCAGATCCGCGAGCATCATCGTGGAGATGATGCCGAGGATCACGAGGCCCTCGACGCCGAGGGTCATGCGCTTCTGCGGACGAATCACGCGCAGGTAGACGAACGCCGAGCTGCCGAGCAAAACCAAGATCGCGAATACGTCCTTGAGAAAGCCGTAAATCGCGCCGAGCGGCAGGCCGAGCACCGGCTCGGGTCCGAGCACGAAGAGGTTGAAACTCGGGAAAAAACCGCGCCCCCAGAGTATGAGCGTGCGCAAGAGCAGCACCAGGAAGCCGAGGAAAATCAGCTGATGCGCGACGCCTGCGAGGTAGTAATAGCGCATCTTCTTTTGGAAGAACGCGAAGGTCCAAACCAAGCCCAGGCGCTTCGGGATCTCGCTCAGCCGGTTCTCCCAAGTGGCGGTTCCGACCTTGAGCAAGTTGAAGCGGCGCCACGCGCTCACCGCAAACACCGCCGTCAAACTCACAATGATGACGGCCATCGCCACGGGATTCATGGCACTTAAGTTAGCCCACGACGCCACCAGAATGCGAGCAAAGCAAGCCCGACCGCGATCGCGACGAACAGCACCAGCCAGATCGCGCGCGCTTGCTTCGGCGTCGGCGGGGGTACTCGGAGCGAATGCGCCACACGTTCGAGGATCGGCGCGGGCTCGGGCGGACGCACGAGCGTGATGCCGGGATCGGCAACTTCTGCGAACTCGACGCGCAGGAGCAAGAGCCCGCGCGGCAAATTGACGCCCGCCGCAGGCAGCCCACCTTGTTCCGGAATGCGGATCACGACGCCGCGCGCTTCGCTCGCTTCCTCGATTTTGCGGGCCGGCAAGGTGACGCTCAAGAGCTCGGGCAGCTCGTTGCGCCCGCGCAACGTGATGGCGCCGGCTCGTTCGCACAGATCGCAGCCGCCGCCGTCGCAAGCGGCGCACGATAGATTGCGCGGCAATTCGAATTCCACGACTTCGCCCGCTTCGAGCCAAGCGCGCGGCACGCGGATGCGATGCAAGACGTCAGGACCTCGCGGGACGTCCATGCGCGTCGTGACTCTGCCTAGAACTTCGGACACTGCTTCGACAGTACCCCGGAACCCGAGCGAAGCAGAAGCGCGCCTCCCCAGCCCGCTGAAAATCAGCTCAAGGCCGCGCTAAGCGCGTCACGAATCGAGCCTTTGAAGCGCGGATCATCCAAGTACTTCGCGTACGCGCGCACCACGCGCTCGGCTTCCTCGGGCGAATCCACGTCGACCGTCACGTCGTCCGTGGTCGAATTTTGGCGCGCGACGCGCGACGCCTGCAAACCCTGGACCGTGTTGTCCGACACGTGAGCGCAGAGCACGACGCCATGTCGCCGCGCATATCCAATCTCGGCGCCCATGATCGACGCGAGCGCTGGATGCATGGTTTTCATGCCGCGCATGTCGGCGATCACCATGTGCCGCTTCCCGCCGTGGAGCGCCGTTCCCTCCGAGCGATAAGCCTTGGCCCAAGCGTGCATCGCGGCCTCGTCGAACGTGCCGGTCATGCGGACGTAGACGACGCGCCGGGCGGCGTCATTCGTGATTTCGAATTCGGCTTTCATGCTGAACCTCTGTTCGATCGAAACTAAGCTAAGCCGATTTCCGACTTTTAGGAACGACCGCGTGCGCCACGCAGCAAAGCGGTAGTGGGATGTAGGCGCAAAACTCGCGTCGGCGCTCAGCTGTCGACTGGATGCGTCGGCGTCGTCAACGTCAGTTGGTAGAATGCGAGGTCGAGCCAGCGACCGAATTTGAAGCCCGCGTGCGCGATCGTTCCGGCATGCGTGAAGCCGAGCTTTTCGTGGAAGGCGATGCTCGGCTGATTCGCCGCGTCGATCCCGCCAACAATCACGTGAAGTTCTTGCGCCAGCGCGACGGCGATCAACCGCCGCATCAACGCGGAGCCGACGCCGAGTCCGCGTCGTTCACGAGCGACGTAAACGGAGTGTTCGACTGAGTATTTATAGGCTGGCCATGCGCGGAAGCTGCCGTAGGAGGCAAACCCGAGCAGCGCGCCGCCATCGTCGATTGCACCCAGCACCGGGAAGTTGCCGTTTTGCTTGGCGCTGAACCACTCGACCATGCTCTCCGGCGAACGCGGCGCGTAGTCGTAGAGCGCAGTCGAGTTCGCGATCGCGTGATTCAAAATCTCGAGGATCGCGGCCGCATGTTCCCCGTAATTGCACTCGACAATCCGCATTGCCACTCACCGAAGCAGGCCGAAGCGGCTCGTGCAAGCCGCGGACTTGCCCCTCGGACAGAGAAGCCGTACGCCTCGGCCCATCCGGCTCGATTTCGGGCGCCTGCGCGGCGCATCGAGCCAAAGGGAGCCTCGCTTGCATCACGTACTCGACCTGATTCACGTCATCACGCATCTCGATACTTATCTGGCGGCCTGGTCGGCTTCGATGGGGATTTGGGTGTACGTGCTCTTGTTCGCGATCATCTT
>DASYCL010000613.1:0-4247 GCA_036500245.1 Polyangiaceae bacterium
CCCCACCAAAAAAACCGCGGATTTGCCGCAAATAGCCGCCAGTGCACCCTGCGCTCGCAGTAAAAGCGCTGCACTTTCGTGAGGCCGCGGCGCGGAAAACCCAAACGACAATGGATTGACACGTCCTATCCGGCGTTGCGACCTTCGATTCATCCGCGGCTCTCCGAGCGCAGCATCGAGCGGTTCGCTGCCGATGAGCCGCAAAGCGTCGTGCGTCTTCGCTACTCCGGGCTGCTCCACAAGCTGCGCGCGGCTTAGTCGCGATCCCAGCGATCGGGATTGTGCGCGTTGAACGCGCAGGCGTTTTTTTTCGCGCCGCGTTGAACGAAAGCAGCGCCTTCGGGCACACATCGGCGAAACCCAAAGCCGAAGCCTGAACCAGCGAGTTCGAGGCGCGTTCCGCCGCAAATGTTGCGCGGATAGCCACTCATTCTCGCGCAGGGGCGCTCGGCTTCGACGAGACAGGTGCGTCCGTGAAAGTTCGCAGATTCAGGTTTTCCGTGTGCGCGCTGGCGTTGCTGTTCGCGACGCGAGCGGTTGCCCAAGCGCCGGCGCGCGAAGCTCCCTCGGGCACCGCACCACCCAATGGCGGGCCCGACGGCGACGCCTCCAGCGTCACGCCACCGCGACTGATCCACGCGCTTCCCGCCGTCGTCCCTGACGGCGTCGAGTTGCGCGATCCAGCCGTGGTCACGCTCGCGCTCACGATCGACGAAGCCGGTCATGTCAGCGACGCGAGCGTCGTCGAGAGCAGCGGCGCACAGCTGGATCAGAGCGCGCTCGACGCCGCTCGACAGTTCGAGTTCGAACCCGCACGCCGTGACGGCACGCCACTCATGGCAAAAATTCGCTATCGCTACGTCTTTCCCGCGAGAGTCGCGGCGCCGCCCGAGCCCGAACCAACCCGCGCGCCCGAGGCGGCAACGCAAGCACCGGCCGCGGCGCCGGCAAACCCGGCGCAAACGCACGCAACGACGCGCACCGAGCCCGAGGAATTTTCGGCGGTCGCGACTGTCGAAGCGCCGGCGCGCGAACCGACGCGGCGCACCGTTTCCGGCGAAATGCTGACCGAAGTGCCGGGCACGCGCGGCGACGCGCTGCGCGCCATCGAGGTGATGCCCGGTGTCGGCCGCACTTCGCTCACGAACGGCGATCCCATTTTGCGCGGCGCGGCCCAAGAGGAGAGTCAAACCTATTTGAACGGCGTGCCGGTGCCGTTTCTTTATCACTTCGGCGGGCTGACCAGCTTCTTCAGCTCACGCTACATCGATCGCGTCGACCTCTATCCGGGCAACTTCAGCACGCGCTACGGCCAAGTCTCCGGCGGCGTCATCGACGTACGCACGAGGGATCCGCAGCGCGACGGCTTTCACGCGGGCGCCGATCTGAACTTGATCGACAGTTCGGCGTTCGTGAGCACGAGCGCGGGGCCGAAGGCGAGCTTTGCGATCGCCGCGCGGCGCAGCAACATCGATTTGGTTTTTTCGAACTTCGTTCCCAAGAACACGTACTCGGTCGTCGCGGCGCCGCTCTATTACGACTACCAAGCCCTCGCGACGTACCACATGGATGCACGAAACACGCTGCGCGTGATCGGCTACGGAGCGCGCGATTCGTTGCAACTCTTCTTCTCCAATCCGAGCGAAGAAGACCCCGCTTTGACCGGAAAAATCGGCGCAACCGTCGGCTTTCATCGGCTACAGGCCGAGCTCGAAAATAAATTGGGCGATGCGACTACGCAGAATCTGAGCGTCACTGCTGGTTCCCTCAGCTTCAGTCAACAAATCGGCGGCTACGAGCAAGTGATCTCCGGCGCGGAGCTGCATGGGCGCGGCGAATGGCGCACCGAGCTCTTGCCGGAACTCAGCGTCACGACGGGCATCGATTTCTCCGCTCAGTTTCTCTCCGGTCGCTACGCAGGACCAGCGCCGGGCGCGGGCGAGGGCGATCCGAGTGGAATGGACTCGAGCCTGACGCGACGGACCGTCTCGCTCGTCGTGCCATCGCTCAACGTGGTGCGCCCGGGCGCGTACTTGGAGTTCGGACTGCGCCCCGAAAAACATTTGCTGATCGTGCCCGGACTGCGCGCCGACTACTACGGCGACCTCGGCCGTTCTTCTTTCGATCCGCGGCTCACCGCGCGCTACGAGGTGACAGCGGACTTCGCGCTCAAATCGGGCGTCGGTTACTACACGCAAGCGCCGCAATATTGGCAAGCGTTGAGCGCCATCGGCAATCCGCAAATCGAACCCTATCGCGCATTACAAACCAGCTTCGGTTTCGAAGAGCACGCGGGAAATCGGCTCAAATTCGGCGCTGAAGGCTTCTACAAGCGGCTCACCAATCGCATCATCGCAACGCCCGGCAGCGTCGCGCCGCACTTCATCAACGACGGCGAGGGGCGCATCTACGGCGTCGAAATCTCCGCCGAATACCACCCGCAGGGCGGCAGCTTCTTCTACCTCGCGTACACCTTGTCGCGCAGCGAGCGGCGCGACGGCGACGAGCCATATCGCTTGTTCGATCACGACGAGCCGCACGTGCTCGCGCTGACTGCCAGCCAAGTGCTCGGTCGCGGCTGGACCGCAGGCGCGCGCTTTCGCTTGATCAGCGGCGATCCGAGCACCGCCGTCGTCGGCAGCACCTACGACGCGCACACGGGCATCTATGTGCCAACGTACGGCCCCGTGAACGGGCAGCGCGACCCGGCATTTCAAGAGCTCGATCTGCGACTCGAAAAAGCGTGGCACGTCGGCGCGGGTCGCATCGCCGCCTACGTTGACGTGCTCAACGTTTACAACGCGAAGAACCCGCAAGGCTATCGCTACAGTTTTGACTACACGAAAAAAGAAGCCGTTTCCGGCCTCGGCTTGTTCCCGAATCTCGGCCTCAAGGGTGAGCTATGAGCGCACGTTTTTTTCGACGGGGCTCTTGGTGGCTGGTTGCGAGCGCGACCTGGGTTTGCGCGGGCTGCGACGTTCCACTGAAGACCGAGTCCTTGATTCAGGAGACTCGCGTGCTCGGCGCGCGCGTCGAAGTCGCAGCCGATCCCGGGCGCGCGTCGCCCGCGCCAGGCGAGAGCGCGCATTTGCGCGTCTTCGTCGCGGCGCCGGACGGGCTGCCGAATGTCTCCTACGCTTTTTCGTTGTGCGGCGTCACGCCGAGCAACGCCGGCTTCCCGAATTGCGTCACCGCACCTTTCGCGACGGCCTTTCAACCCAATCCCGCAATCGGCGATCCACAGTTCGATTTCCAGATTCCGAGCGAGCTCGATCCGAACGCGACGCCGCACGGGTTCCTGAGCGGCATCGTCTGCCCGAATGATTCCGCGGTGCAAAACGCGGACGACAGCGCGAGCTGCGCGAGCACGACGGGCGACACGTTGGCCTTCGAATTCGATCTTGCCGGACCCGGCGAGGACAACCAAAACCCTACCTTTGCGGGCGATTCGCTGACGCTCGACGGCGGGAGCTGGGACGCGAACGACGCCACAGCGAGCTGCGATTCGCTCACGCAAGTGAACGTCAAGAGCACACATCGCCTCGGCGTCACGCTCGTCGACAGTGATTTCGACTCGCTCCAACAAGTGACGTCCGAAGATCCGATGCGCGAGACGATCTTGCTCTCGCAATTTTCGACCGCGGGCGATCTCGATCACACGTTCGTTACGCTGACGCCGAGCGCAGCGGGCAGCGAAACGAATTGGCTCGCGCCGTCTGAAGCCGATGCCGACGGCACGATCGTGCACTTCTACTTCGTGGTCCGCGATTCGCGCGGCGGCGAGGATCTCGCGGAACGCGCTTTGTGCCTGACGCATTGAACGGCACAAGCGACTTGAGAGGAGAAATATCGTGAATTTATTCGATCGGTTGAGTGGACTCACCCAGTTTGGCTCGGCTTGGATTTTGTGGCTCTTGGTTTGCTTGTCGATCTTCGCGTTCACCGTCGCGATCGAGCGCGGCGTCTTGTTCTTTTCGTCGCGAGACGACGTGCTCGCGTTGCGACGCGAGCTGCGCCAGTTGCTCGGCGACGGCAACATCGCGCTAGCGCGAAAGCGACTCGAACATTCGCCGAGTTTCGAGGCACGCGTGGCGGTAGTTGGCCTCGACGCGGAAAATGCGGCGAGTGCCGAAGAGCGCATGCGCGGCGAAAATCAAGTCGCGCGGCTCGCCATGGAACGAAATTTGGCGTTTCTCGGCACGCTCGGCAACAACGCGCCCTTCATCGGTTTGCTCGGGACGGTGATC
>DASYCL010000614.1:0-3759 GCA_036500245.1 Polyangiaceae bacterium
GGGCTCTTGGGCCATGTAGTTCTTGGCATGTTGTGGATAGGGCGTGTTCACCGCCGTTGGTTGAACCAGCGTGATCGAAACATCGGCTTGGTCGAGCTGCTCGACCTCGATACGCAAGGCATCGGTAAAGCCTTTCACGGCGTGCTTCGACGCGGAATACATGCCTTGGAGCGGGGCCACCGCGTCCGAGACTTCGCTGCCGATGTTGATCAACGCTCCGCCGCTGGCGCGGAGCGCCGGCAGCGCCACGAGCGAACCATTGACGACGCCCCAGAAATTGATGTCGAACAAGCGCCGGCTATCTTGTTCGCTCACGTGGTCCAGGCGCCCGAAAATCGCCACACCCGCGTTGTTTATCCAGGTATCGATGCGCCCGAAACGCTCGATCGCGGCATTCGCGACACGTTGAACCTCTTCGCGATTCGACACGTCCGCGGGCACGGCGATGGCTTGTCCACCTGCGGTTTCGATCACGGTCACGACGTCGGTGAGGGTTTCGAGGCTACGCGCCGCGAGAACCACCTTGGCGCCTTGTGCCGCTGCGCGCTGCGCCGTCGCGAGCCCGATACCGCTCGATGCACCGGTCACGACCATCACTTGCTCATTCAACGGCTTTAGCTTTCTGGCCATATTTGCCTCCTGAACGCGAGCACGTTTGCAACGTCCGTACTCGCGTCATCGGCGTTACGCTCAGCACGGCAGTTGTCGAAATCTTCGCTCACGCAATGACTCGATCGCTTTGCGCTGCGGCCAAAGTGGTCAATCCAGCGCGCGTTCGCTGACAGCATGGGCACATTGCCGAAGCGAGGCAATAAACTACGCCTCACTCTGCAACCCGGAGCCGGTTTGATGCGAACCCTGGCGCACTACCTCGACGCTTTTCAATTGAAGGCTTCCGCCCAATCCGATGCCGGAAGATGCACCGGTGATGACTGCGAGTTCTCGTGTTTGAGAAGGCATCTTGGCTCCTTGGTGTCACTGCGCGCCGCTGCCGCCCATGGAACTCGAGCCGCCGCTGCTGCCACCCATGTCCGAGCTCGTGCCAGCAGTGGAAGTGCTGCCGGCCATATTCCCTTCACTAGCCGAAGTGCCGGATGCGTCGTTGGCCGGTGGGTTGGACCCGCCACAAGCAAAACAGGTCAAGGCAGCGAGCACGGCTAGCGTAGCGACGTTGATGCGATTCATAGGGACTCCTGGTGATTTGCGGCAAGCTTCGCCGCGGGCGGGCGCTTTGCAGTCTGCGTGCCGTTGCGTTGGGTCAGATCGACAGGGCCAGGTGTGCGCGATGCGACGCAGCTCATCGGGTCATTCGTTGCAACGCGCCGCGCTCCCTATGGAAGCGTTGGATCAAGAAGTCAGCGTGTCGGAGCTCGAGTTCGATCAAGAATCGATGTTGCTCAATGTCGGGCCGGCGCATCCAGCCATGCACGGCACGGTGCGACTCGTACTCGAGCTCTCGGGCGAGAACATCGTGCGCTGTGACGCGCAGATAGGCTATCTTCACCGAGGCTTCGAAAAGATGTGCGAGCGCGGTACCTGGACGCAGGTATTTCCCTATGCAGATCGCGCCAACTACGTCTCACCGATGCTGAACAACGTCGGTTTTTCACTGGCCTGCGAGAAAATGCTCGGCGTTACCGTGCCCGAGCGCTGCCAGTGGTACCGCATGATTTTGGGTGAATTCTCGCGCATCACCGATCACCTCACGTGCGTCGGCGCGATGTCGATGGAGCTCGGTGCCTTCACGCCATTCCTGTGGCTGATGAAAGCGCGCGAAATGATCTACGACTTGCTCGAAGAAGAAACCGGCGCGCGCTTGACGCACAGCTTCGGACGCATCGGCGGGATGGCGATGCCCCCGACCGCGAATTGCAAAGAAAACTCTCGCGCGGTCTTGGCTCAACTCCGCAACATCGAGCGCGAAGCCATTGCGCTGCTCGACAAAAACCGGATCTTTCAGGAACGACTCGCCGGGGTCGGCGTGATCAGTGGAGACGACGCGGTATCGCTCGGCTGGACAGGGCCGTGCTTGCGTGCAAGCGGCGTCGCCTACGACGTACGCAAGGCACACCCTTACCTGCGCTACGGCGAAGTCGACTTCGACGTCCCGGTCGGGACGACGGGAGATTGCTGGGATCGGTTCATGGTGCGCATCGCGGAGATCGAACAGAGCGCGCGAATCATCGAACAATCGCTCGAGCGCATGCCTGACGAAGGGCCCGTGAACATCGATGATCCGCGCGTCGTATTGCCGCCGAAAGACGAAGTGTACGAAACGATCGAAGGCACCATCCAACACTTCAAGATCGTGATGGAGGGGCTGAAGCTCCCGGCCGGCGAGGTCTATTCCTACACTGAAGGAGGCAACGGCGAGCTCGGCTATTACCTGGTGAGCGACGGCAGCGGCACGCCGTATCGCGTTCGCATGCGCGGACCGTGCTTCTTCACCACTTCTGGGATCGAACGAATCCTGCAGGGTCAGATGATGGCCGATTTGGTGCCCTGCTTCGGTTCGTTGAACATGGTCGGCGGCGAATGTGATCGTTGACGGCGCGCGCCAGACGCGGCAGCGCGCTCGCGATCTCGTCGTCGCTCAGCGCCGAATACGACAAACGCAGCGCTAGGTTCGAGCGCGGCTCGCGTCGGAACAGGCTACCTGGGTCGAAGCTCGTGCCCTCTGCGATCGCCAGCTCCAAGAGCTCTTGATCGTCGCCGCTAAATGGCGCTTCGAGCCAAAGCGAAAACCCCCCGCGGGGGAATCCGCATACGAACGACGGCAACTGCGCTTGCACCGCGTCGAAGAGCAATCGCGCTCGTCGTGCGTAGTGATGTCGCGAGCGTTGTAAGTGATGCGCATAGTGGCCGGTGGCGAGGTAGGCCTCGAGGATCGACTGCGAGAGCCCATTGGCCTCGAGATCCTGAGTTTGTTTGGCGCGCAAGATGCGGCGCGCGAAGCGCGGCGGCGGCACGAGCCAGCCAATCCGTAGGCCGGGGCAGAGTGTCTTCGAAAACGTGCCGATCTGAAAGACTCGTTCCGGTGCATCGGCCAAGAGCGGCCGCGAAAGCTCGCCCGAGAACGCGGTCTCCGCATAGGCGTCGTCTTCGATGATGCACGAGTCGTGTGCGCGAGCGCGTTCGAGGAGCTCGCTTCGTTCGCGCTCGGAGAGGCGCTGACCGCGAGGATTCGAGACCTCCGGCATCACGTAATACACGTCCGCGCGAGCCTCGAGGCTCGCGAATGTTGCCCCTCGCGCTCGTGCGGCGTCGAGCGCGCCGGGATAGCACTCGCGCTCTGTAGCGAAAACGAAGCGCGGACCGCGCCGCAGCGCCGTCAGTGTCAGCGCGATCGCTTGTTGTGCGCCGCTCGTGATGATCACCGTTTTGGGATCGACGTCCGCGCCGCGCGCGCCGAGCAAGGCCGCCACATATCGGCGCAGACACAGTGAACCCTCGGGCCAGCCATATTGGAGCGCGGTGCGACCGTGCGACAGCATCGCGTGCCTGAACGCCGCGCACAGTTCGCGTTCGGGAAACAACTCGGGATCGGGCAATCCGCCTGCGAATGAAATGACGTCGGGTAGAGCGGCAGCAATGCGCTGCAAACGCTCGTGACGAGTGAGCAGTCGTTTCGGCGGCGCGCCGGCCATTTCGAACACGTTCCAGGCTCTGCAAAGCGCGTTCCGCTAGGCGCGCTGCGGCGGGCTGCCCCAGCGAATACGGCCCAACCTAACTTCGACGGCGCGCGAGTTCGCGTGCAAC
>DASYCL010000615.1:0-3283 GCA_036500245.1 Polyangiaceae bacterium
TCGGTGACGATCAACACCTTGTCGGTCGTGGCTGCGTCGCAGCTTCGCGGAGTGCCGTCTCCGCAGCCGCCGCGGCCGGAGAGCGCCATCCACGGACCGGCAATCGGCACGATCATGCGACGATCCGCGTCCAAGCTACTGGTCACGCCGACGACGGCAGCAACACCGTACGAAATGCCGAACGTAGCAATGCCGCTTCCGAGCATGGCGCGGCTCGGCCCGCCTCGTTCGACCACGGTATCGCTCTGTGCGGACGCCACGCCACTGAAGGACAACAGCGCGGCGCAAGCAGCAAGCACTGAAATGATTTTAGTCGAAGTCATGTCCGGTCTCCTGCGCCGACGTTTTTGCAACCGCTGTGCCGTGTGGCTCGCGTGCAGTAACTCGGCGGCAGATCGACGGCGGATGTGGATCTGCGACACGAATTCGGGTGCATCGCCGGCAATTTACGGCAGAAAAGCCTCGCTTTCTTTGCCCGAGCCTGCTGCACATTCGAGGCAAGCCGCCACGCACCGTGCGCACGGTGCACACTCCGGCTCGACTCAGACTGGATTGCTCTTGAGCGTCGTGAGTAGCTCTTCGATATCAACCAAAGCGAACGTACTCGCGTAGTCGCTCATCGCGTACGGCAGCACCAAATCCTTACCGTGGATCTGCGCGCCGCAGCTATAGACGACGTTCGGCACGTAGCCTTCGCGCTCGCTGTGCTCCGGCGACAGGAGCGGCTCGCGCAGGCGACCGATCACCTTCGACGGGTCGTGTAAGTCCAGCAAGAATGCGCCGATGGAGTATTTGCGCATCGGACCGACGCCGTGGCTGAGCACGAGCCAACCCACTTCGGTCTCGATGGGTGATCCGCAATTGCCGAGCTGCACGAACTCCCAGCCGAAGGTCGGCTTGAGCAGCGTCTCTCGCGAGAGCCAGAAGTGCAGGTCGTCCGAGTACATCAAAAAGATGTTCTCGCCGTCTTGCCGCGAGAGCATCGCGTAACGGCCGTTGATCTTGCGCGGGAACAGCGCCATGCCCTTGTTCTGCACCTGCGGACCGTTCAGCGTGCTGATCTTGAAGCGGAGAAAATCCGTGGTTTCGAGGATCTGTGGGAAGGTGACTCGGCCGTCGTATGCGGTGTAGGTGGCAAAATATTTTAGTTGGCCGTCGTCCTCGTGAAACTGCACGAAGCGCGCGTCTTCCACGCCGTTGGACTCGGTCGGCGAGTTCGGGAAGATGATGCGCTCGGACATCTGGTGCTCGGGCTCGTAGATGACCTCGTAGTTGGCCTCGGCCAACGCCAGGATCGAACGCGATGAGCTCTGCGGCAGCGCCTTGGACTGCGAGCGATACTCGAGCTCCACCGCGCGCACCGAAGCACGCAGCTCTCTCATGTTGAAGTTGTCGCCCAAGCGATTGAGCACGCCTTCGGAAAACGCGTCCGCGCCACCGAGCTCGAACAGCGTGCGCTGAAACAGCCATTTGTCGTAGAAGGGATCGGGCACCGTTTGCGGCGTCGTGACGAACGGAGTCACCGGATCGAGCGTGATCTCGCTGGTTTCGTCGATCAAGCCAGAGCGAAACGTGATCGAAGAGATGTGACCCTCGCCGGTCGAGCGCAAGCTGAGCACGAATCGCCGACTGCCCTCGGGCACGCCGGTCTGATCGGGATGCCAAACCAAAGAAGGATTGAACAGAGCCGCCGACTCGACCGAGTATTCCTGAGTGAAATACGAGCCGATCAGCATTTGTCGCTCTTCGGACAAAGGCAGATCCGTCACCATGTGACGACGCATTTGCTCGAAGCGAAGCAAGAAAAATTGCTGCAAGCGGTGGTGACGCCCGCGAAACTCGGCCATCACCTTGTCGAGCAATTGTGCGACTTCTTCGTCCCGCAGCGACATCACGCGGGCGACGATGCGAACCACACGCGCTTCATCCAATTGATTGAATGGACGAAACAGCACTCGCGCCGCATTCGGGCGAATGACCAGGTTCGTTCGACGAACGATCATACTAGGGATGTATCACGTCGAGCTTTGATTTGCCGCACTGAGTAGCGTCGCGCGCTCGAGCTCTCGCTCACCGGATCGCGGAACGTCTTCGGTGCCGCCAGCTTGCGCCTCGAGCGCTTGGATTTCGACCAGCGCAGTGAGGAACGCGAGCGTCGACTCGGCGCCTTCGTTGAGGTTCACGCGATCGACGTGCAAGCCGTCGCGGCAACCGCCGGAGTCCGGATTGTAGATGCTGGCATCGAGGTCATTTTGGCCCAAAAACCAGCCGAACGCGCGGCGCGCTTCGACGAGCCAAACGCGATCCCCGGTGATGCGGAAAGCCTCACTGCAGGCGGACACGGTGGCATGTGCTTCGAGTGGTTGCTGATCGAAACGCGCGCGCGGCTCGCCACGACGATAAAAGCCGTTCGAGCCGATTGGCCGGAAGTGGCCGCGCTCGGCACGTTGCGCGGCGACGAGCCAGCGCAACGCCTCGAGACCAATCGCGCGCGCGCCTTCGAATTCCGGTTTCTTGCCAGCGGTCGCTAGCACGGCTTGAGCGAGGCGCGCATTGTCGTAAGCGACGATGTCTTCGAACCAGTGCCAACCCGGTTGCTTCGTCTGATCGTAGATCGCGACGAGCCGGGTCATCAGTTCGAATTGCATCCGCGCGACGGCGCGGTCGCCACGTAAGCGCCGCAAATACTCGCGAATGCCGAGTAGCGCGAACGCCCACGAGCGCGGTGACGAAGTTTCGACGACCGCTGGCAGGGCGCGCAGGAACAGATCGGCCGCCCAGACGCGGAGCTCGCGCCGCTGCGTGCGCCCGACGCAGGTGCCGAGCGACCAAATCGCGCGAGCTTGGCTATCCTCCGAGCCGCACTCCTCGAGCCAGCGCCGATCGTAGGACATGAAATTGCGGAATCGGTTATTTTCGGCGTTGTAAGCGTAGTCGAGGAAGCTCGCGTAGCGCGTCGCGAGTGCGGCGACTTCGCCGCCGCCGACGCCGCGCGTCTCGAGCTCGACCGTGAGCATCAAAGCGCGAGCGTTGTCGTCGATGCAGTAACCTTCGGCGTAGTTCGGAAAAGTGAAGCGCGCGTGCTGCAGCATGCCGGTCGAGTCGGACATCCGCTTCAAGTGATCGAAGCCGAGCTCCGGCAACGAGAGTTCGCGACTGTCCGCGGTGCGGCGCGGAACGACCTTGAGCTGCCGCTCGCTGCGACTCTTGCGCGCTGCTTCGAACGAAGCGACGTAGCGCTCGGCAACTTTACTCCACACCATCTCGCGGCCGAGCATGTAGG
>DASYCL010000616.1:0-3284 GCA_036500245.1 Polyangiaceae bacterium
CCGGCTGCCATCACCGAGCCGTCGGTTCCGACGTAGAGCGTGGCTTCGAATGCGCCGTTCGAACCTTGTTTGCAAGCATTGAGTTTCTTCGACAACTTGGCGATCGCATCCGAAACGCGATCGCCGTCCCAGGTCGTTGGCGCGCGTACGTCGTTCGGCGGATCGAAATCGAAGGATTTGCGCGCCAAGCCGTGTTCACCGCCGACCGGTTTTGGCCAGCGCTTCGTACGCAGCGAGTCGAGCATGCACTTTTCGGTGTCACGATCGCCGATCGTCGATTTTTCGAGGTGCGCGTGATCGACTTTGCCGTGCGTGTCGATCTTCACGAGGAAGCTGACCGAACCGCCGAGGAACTCGACGCGCTTAGCGCCGTCGTCGATGCAGCGCTGGAAATCGGAGAGCGCGCTTTGAAATGTCCGGTCGACTTTTTCTTCGTTGAGCCCGCCGATTTCAGCGGACGCCGAGATCGGGTGCGACTCGTGTTCTTCCGGGGCTTCGGCCTTTTCCGGAGTTTGCGGCGGCGGCTCACTGCCACCGCAGGCATGGCATGCGGCGATCGCGAGCGTGGTAGCAACGAAACGAAGCACGGAAGAAGCGCGGAACGAGTGCGACATCGGCCGCGTAGCAGTAGCGCGAAGCACGGTCTCGTACAACGGCGGCGCGTGCTTCGGGATAAGCCGCGACGCGAACCGTTCGTGACAGCTTCAGCTCCGCTGAAAATTTGGTCGAAAGCCGCACGAACGCGGACTTTGAAGCCGCAACTTCGTGCTCAAAAGCCGAGCCGTAGCGCGCCGTTGATTTCGGGCAGGCGCGCTTCGAGCGCGGGTTTTGGGCGAACCGCGACGCCGAGCTCGGCCTCTTCCATCATCTCGACGTCGAACACGTTGTCGCCGAAGCTCGCGATCCAGCGCGCGCCGTGGAGTAGCGCACGTCCTGCGCTGACTTTGCCGGCGGCGTAGGGCACTTCGCCGTCCATCGCGCTCGCGATCACGCCGTCGATGACGCGCGGCGTACTGGCCGCGATGTCGGCGGGCGCGAAATCACACAGCCGTGTCGCTTGTTCGATCGTGACGCGCGGTGAGGCCGAGATCACGACCGTGCGCGCACCGTGCGCGCGCGCAAATCGCAACACCGGAGCGAGCTCTTGGTGCAAGCGCTCAGCGTGCTTCGCTGCGAGCAAGGCCTCGAGCGCGAGTTCGCGCATTTCGCCGAGCGAGTGACCGGCGTAACACCACGTCATCAGCTCGCACATCTCGCGCTCGGGGTAACGACCTGCCACGTATTGCTCGAACAAATGCGCGGCCGTCGCGTTCAAGTCGGGAAACGCGCGAAAACCGCGCGTGCGCGCTTGGCGTTCGAGCTCTTCGCGCGCGTCCTCGCGCAGTCGTCCGTGCGTCGTCGCGAAGCGAAATACGTCATCCCCGACGTCTCCGGACCAGAGCGTGCCGTCGCCGTCGAAGGCGAGCGCGCAGGGTTCGCCCGTGCTGAGCAGTGGTTCGAGCTCGGCGATCAATTCCTCGGCGCTGACCAGACGACCGCTCAAGGCCGCTCCTTCCACCAGCGTTCGGCCATCGCCAGATCTTGGCGCGTGTCGATTTCCATGTAGCCGCCGGCGGTGTCTTCGCGGTGCATCGCAGCGCCCGCCTCGAGCATCTCTTGCAACAGATCGAGCAGGTAAGCCTTTTTGAAGCTACGCCCTTCGCGGAACAGGCTCGCGCCGTAACTCTTTTCGGCGCGCTCGAAGGCGTCGATGAAGACGCGCGCGCCGTCCGCGGACAGCTTCATCACGCCGATGAATTCGCCGTCCGCGCGTTCGCTCGGGATTTTCCGGCTGATTTCGAGCACGCGCGGGCCGTCCGCGTGGAGCTTCTCTGCGTCCGTCTCTGGGTGCTCCGTGCGCCCGACGTAGCGGCGGCGCCATGCGGTGTCGCAGCCGAGGCAAATGTCGGCGCGTGACGTGATCAGCTTTTGCACGATCTCGCCGTCGTAGACGATGTCCGCGTAGGTCGAGACGAAGCCTTCGTTCATGAACTCGCGCGCGCACAAGAGCGAGAGCAAGATATTGTTGTTCGCCCAATCCTCGTTCTTCACGAACGTGAATTCGGGGTAACGCGCGCGCACCACGTCCTCGGCGTAACCGCATACGAACACGATGTCTTTGCGCGCGATGCCGGCCGAGCCGAGCGCGTCCAAGATCCAATCGAGCATCGGCCGACCCAGGACCGGCACGAGCGTCTTCGGGATCTCGTCCGTGTTCTCGCCGAGCCGGCTCCCGCGTCCCGCACCGATAATGATCGCTCGCACGCAGTGAGCTTACGGCGGACAGCTCTTTTTTTCACTGCCGAGACGCCGAGAATGCCAAGAACGCCGAGTTTTTGTGGTTCAGCGCGGCCGGCGATTCAACGCGCTGGTAGCCCGAAATTCGTCGCGCCGAAAGCTACCGGTGCTTGCTACGGCGCGAACCGCTGAACCCCAAAAATCCCGGTTGGCGATCTCGGCGCTGCTCCGCGCCTGGGCGGTGAAATCTCGGAAGCCGTTATTCCTCGCGCAACTTGGACAGCACGTTCAAGTCTTCCAAAGTCGAAACGTCGCCCTGGGTCTCTTTGCCGGAGGCGATGTCTTTGAGCAGGCGGCGCATGATTTTGCCGCTGCGCGTTTTCGGCAAACTCTCGGCGAAGCGCACCGCGTCGGGGCGCGCGAATTTGCCGATCTCGTTCCCGACGTGCTCGGCGAGTGTCTTCTTCATTTCGGGCGACGGCGAGAACGCGGGCTTGAGCGTGACGAACACGACCAGCGCTTGGCCTTTCAAATCGTCGGGCCGACCGACGGCCGCGGCTTCGGCGACCGCGGGATGGGCTACCAGCGCGCTCTCGATCTCGGCGGTGCCGATGCGATGACCGGAGACATTGAGCACGTCGTCGATGCGGCCGACGACGTGGAAATAGCCGTCGTGATCTTCGCGCGCGCCGTCACCCGTGAAGTAAGCGCCGGGAATTTCGCTCCAGTATTGTTGCTTGAAGCGTTCATCGTCGCCCCAAATCGTGCGCAGCATGCTCGGCCACGGCTTCTTCAAGACGAGCAAGCCGCCTTCGTTGCTCGGCACTTTTTGGCCTTCTTGCGTCACGACTTCGGGCGACACGCCGAAGAACGGCAAACCGGTCGAGCCCGGTTTGGTCGAGTGCGCGCCGGGCAGCGTGGTCAACATGATCGCGCCGGTTTCGGTTTGCCACCAAGTGTCCACGATCGGACAGCGATTCTTGCCGACGTGCTCGCGGTACCACATC
>DASYCL010000617.1:0-5659 GCA_036500245.1 Polyangiaceae bacterium
GCCCGCGTTGCCACTACTGCCGCTCGTGCCCGCGTTCGAACCCGAGGCTCCACCGCCGCCACCGACACCGGCGGTGCCGCCGCTCCCGGCTTGGGGCGAGACGAAGCCGTAATCCGGAAAGCTGCAATTCGACGTGCTCAACGCCAAGCCGATGCCGGCGCACAGCGCCACGGGCCAAAGGTCGCGAAAAAGGATCCGTCGCCCGCGACGACTCGCACGACCAGCACCGAACATCGATCCGCGCACGCTACCACGCGCGACGGGCGCCTGCATGCGCGCTCACAGGGCGAGGCGACGGGCGCCTGTTTTGTCTTAGGAGGTTTTGGGCCCTGCGCTAGCACAGGGCTTGGCCGCTCGCGCTTCCAGCCACGCAACGGGCGCCTGTTTTGTCTCGGGAGATTTTGGGCCCTGCGCTAGCACAGGGCTTGGCCGCTCGCGCTTCCAGCCACGCGACGGGCGCCTGTTCGGTCAGTTTTAACGTGGCCGCCTCTCTTTCGAAAACCGTGATCAGCCCGGCGAATCAGTAGCTTTGTTTTATTTCCGGGCGTCCGGCCCGAGCCCTTCGCGCGCGCTCCGGCGCGAAAGAAAAGAGAGATCCCATGACTGACCGATTTGATATGGGTGGCTGCCTCGAGGTCGCCGCCCATGCACCAGTGCTGCGCGTCACACGTACGCGCGCTCACCGTACGCGCTGACGCAACTTGTCGATGCTCATCGCGATCACGATGATGAAGCCCGTAAAGATCTCCTGCACCCAATTCGGCAAGCCGAGGTGAGTGCAGCCGGCTTTGATCACGGTGAGTAAGAGCGCGCCGACCAGCGCGCCCGCGGCCGAGCCTTGTCCGCCCGCGAGCGAGCCGCCACCGATCACGACTGCCGCGATCACGTCGAGCTCGAGCCCGACCGAGTCGGTCGGATCGCCGACAGTGAGTGTCGAGAATTCGAGCAAACCGGCGAGTCCGACGAAGAGCCCGGCGAGTGTGTAGACGAAGAGCGTCGTCTTCGGGATCGAGATGCCGCACAATCGCGCGGTCTCGGCGTTCGAGCCGATCGCCACGATTTGCCGGCCGATTTTGGCGTATTCGAGCAAGACCACGCCGAACACGCTCGCCGCGACCATCAGCCAAACTCCGGGCGGCACGCCGAGCAGGTGCCCGTGTGTTTGCATCAAGCGATCGATAGAGTGCGGGTCGGCGTCGATTTTTTGCTCGTCCGCGATCCCCTTCGCGACTCCGCGCAGCACGCTCATCGTGCCGAGCGTGACGATGAAGGGCGAGATCTTGAGCCCGGTCACGAGCGCGCCGTTGAACAGCCCGAGCGCGCCGCCCGCGAGGATGCCGCAAATTGCCGCCGGCAGCGGGTTCATCCCCGAGCGCAAGCACTCCGCGACCACGACGGTGACGAGCGCGACGGCCGAGCCGACCGACAAATCGATGCCGCCGAGCACGATGATCAGCGTCATGCCGACCGAAGCGACGCCGATCACCGCGGTTTGCCGCAGCATGGTGAGCAGATTCGTCGAGCGCGCGAACGTATCCGGCGCGAGCGCGGTGAACAAAAAATACAAGAGCGCGAGCGCGATCAATGGCCCGAGCCAAGGCGCGCGCAGCAGCCGGCGAAATTGCTTCATCCGGTCGCCTCGAGCAAGAGCGCGTGCTCACTGAGCTCGCTCACGGGACGCGCCGCGCCGAGCTTGCCGCGCACCATCACCGCGACGCGGTCGCACACGCCGAGCAGCTCCGGCAAATAGCTCGACACCATCAAGACCGCGTTCCCGCGCGCCGCGAGCTCGTCGATGATGCGGTACAAATCGGCGCGGCTGCCGACGTCCACGCCTCGCGTCGGTTCGTCCAGCAAGAGTACGTCAACGCCGTGGTGAAGCAGTCGCGAAAAGCAGACTTTTTGCTGATTGCCGCCGGACAAATCACGCGCGAGCTGCTCCGGACCGCGCGTGCGAATGCCGAGCCGCTCGATATAGGCGCGCGCCGCGTCCGCGCGTTTTTTCGGGCTCACGAAACCGAAGCGTCCGAGCGACTCGAGCTTCGAGAGCGCGATGTTGTCGGCGATGCTGAGCGACTCGGCGAGCCCTTCGCCTTTGCGATCTTCGCTCAATAGGCCCACGCCTTCGGCGAGCCTCCGCGCGGGCGAAACGGGGCCGAGCACGGCCTTCACTCTGAGCGTGCCCGATTTGACGCGGTTCAAGCCGAAGATCGCGCGGAAGAGCTCGGTGCGACCCGCGCCGAGCAAGCCCGCGATGCCGAGCACCTCGCCACGTCGCAAGCTGAGCGATGCCGAGACCGGCAGTTTTTCGCCGGCGAGCTCGCTCAGTTCGAGCACGGCTTCGCCCGGCGTACGCGCGGAGCGCGGAAACAATTCCTCGACTTGTCTGCCGGCCATCAGCTGCACGAGCTCACTGCGCGTCGTGTTCGCGAGTTCGCCCGTGGCGACGAAATTTCCGTCGCGAAGCACGGTGTAACGCTGCGCAATGCGTTCCACTTCTTCCAAAAAGTGCGACACGTAAAGCACCGCGATGCCGCGCGCCGTGAGTCCGCGCACGACCGCAAACAACCGCTCGGTTTCGCGCGAATTGAGCGTGCTCGTGGGCTCGTCCAAGATCAGCACTTTGCAGTTTTCGTGCGCCAGCGCGCGCGCCAAACACACGAGTTGTCGGTCGCCTTGAGCGAGCTCGCGCGCCGGTCGATCGAGCGCAAGCAACACGGAGCCTTCGGGCGACACTTGCTCGAGCGCCGCGCGTGCGCGCCGCGCCTGCTCCCGCCGCTCGACGATGCCGAAGCGCGCGGGCAAGGCATTCAATAAAATATTTTCCGCGACGCTCAGATCGGCGCAAATCGCCGGTTCTTGCGCGACATACGCCACGCCGAGAGCGCGCGCTTGCTCGGGATTTTGCGGCCGATAGGGCTTGCCCGAGAGCTCGAGCGAGCCTTCGTCCGGCGCATGTGCGCCGGCCAGAATCTTCAAGAGCGTGCTCTTGCCGGCGCCGTTTTCGCCGAGCAGCGCGTGCACCTCGCCTGCGTCAAGCCTGAGCGCGACTTGCGCCAGCGCGCGCGTCGCGCCGAAGTTTTTGCCGAGGCCGGTGGCGCGCAGGATCGCGTCGTTCATGCGCAGCGTTCGCTCGCGTACGTTACGGCGAGCCGAGCCATTTGTTCAAATCGGGTTTGACGAGCTCGACCATGTCCGGATTATTTTGGTTTTCCTTGTCGAGCAAGGTCGCGCCGGTGTCGATGCGCGGTTCGACCTTTTGCTTCTGCAACACGGCAGCCATCGTCTTGACGGCGAGGTAGCCCATCTTCATTGGATCTTGCAGCACCAGCGCGTCGATTTGCCCCGCGCTCACGGCTTGCACGAGTTTGTCCGATGAATCGAAGCCGATGAAATGGATCTTGCCGGCGAGATCCGCTTTTTGTAGCGCGAGCAGCATGCCGAATGTCGTCGATTCGTTCGGCGTGAAGATGCCGTTGACGCTGCCTTTTGCGGCGTTTTGCGCGAGCAACAGGTTTTCGCTCGCCGCGTGCGCGCTCTCGGTCGTGGCGCCGCCGTAGCGATTGTCGGAGACGACTTTGATGTCGGGGAATTTCTTGATCGCTTCGAGGAAGCCTTCTTCGCGGTTGGTCGTGCTGGCCGAGCCTTCGAGGTAGCGGAGCACGATCAGGTTGCCTTTGCCGCCGAGCAATTTACCCATGCGTTCGCCGGCGAGCGCGCCGGCCGCGCGGTTATCGGTCGCGACGAAGCTGGCGTAGGATTTGTCCTTTAGATCGGAGTCGAAGATCACGACGGGAATTTGCGCGTCGGCTGCGGCTTTGACCGGTGCGGCGAGCGCGGTGTCGTTCAGCGGCGCGAGCACGACGCCGGAGACGCCCTGCGCCGTGAAGCTCTGCACGAGATCCACCTGCGACTTCAGATCGTCTTCCTTGAGCGGGCCTTTCCAGACGATCTCGACGTTGGCTTCGCGCGCGGCTTTGACGGCGCCGGCGTGCACTGCTTTCCAAAACTCGTGCGTGGTGCCTTTTGGAATCACTGCGATCCGCGCTGACGCGGGTTTCGCTGAGCCGTCGGTCGCAGCCGTACTTTCCGTCTTTTTCTTGCACGCGCTGCCGATCAGCGCAGAAAGGCAAATCAAACAAACCAAAAGCGGATGAGCGCGGGCCACGCGCCGAATCTAAGCACACCTCCGTGCGCATGAAAAAAGAGCGAGCAGCTCTTTGGAAGCTGCTCGCTCGTCGGTAACGGGCACGAGCTTCGGAGAAAGCTCGGCCGTCGTCTGGTTGGCTCGGCTCAGCGCGGCTCCGCCTCAGCGCGGAGGCGGCGCGGCGAATCCGCCGGGGAAGGGGTTCGCCGAATCGCGGCGCTGGAGCTCGCGCTCGGTCCACGGGTACGAAGTCCCTTGCTCGTGGAAGAACGCGACGCCAATCACGCCGACGTTGCGATCGCTGCCTTTGCGGGCCGCGTACGAATCTTTGACCGCGCCGAAACGAAACGCAGCGACCGCGGCTTGGCTGCGACGGAAGCCATCGATTTCGACCGTCGACCACGGGTTCACCAAGTAGCCGCGCTTGGCGAGCGAGCCGGTTTGGCCGTCGATCACGTCGAGGCCATCGACCGTGGCGACCGCTTCGAAGCGATTGCCGGTGTGATTTTCGACTTCGATCACGTAGCGCTCGCCGTCGGAGCCCGCCACGTAGTCGCGACCGGCGAAGCTCGCGCTCGGCAGCGGCGAACCATTTTCGTCGAGCAGGCGCACGCTGACCGCGCCGCCCGCGGCGTCCACGCTCGAGCGATCGAAGCTCGCGTAGGCGTTGCCCATGCGTCGCGCCATCGCTTGAATGCCGGCTTCGTCGTTGTAGTTGAGCGAGACGAGCGCGAACGGCGTCGACGGCGTTGCGCGATCGAAGCGCTCGTTCGAGACGTAGCTCGAGCGCGTTTCGCCCCACGTCGT
Organism: Polyangiaceae bacterium; assembly: GCA_036500245.1. Taxonomy (GTDB): domain Bacteria; phylum Myxococcota_A; class Polyangia; order Polyangiales; family Polyangiaceae; genus PMG-095. The sequence goes on from DASYCL010000617.1 coordinate 4,955, forward strand.
GCCGAGACCCGGCCGATCGTCGGCTTTCTTCTCGGGCTCGTAGGCGCTGCTGCCGTGCGCGCGGCGCGACTTCGCGCTGTCGAGGCTCGCGCCGCCACCGCTTCGTGCCGCGGCGCTGGGCGGCGCCGCGGGTGGTCTTCGTGAACTCTATGTCCGACCTGTTCCACGCCCGCGTGCCCGACGACTTCGTGCGCCGGGTCTTCGACGTCATGGCTGATACGCCGCGGCACACGTATCAATTGCTGACGAAGCGCCCGAAGCGCCTCGCCCGACTGGCCGGCACGCTGCCATGGCCGGAGAACGTGTGGATGGGCGTGAGCGTAGAGGACGCCGCGCAGGGCTGGCGCGCTGACCGGCTGCGCGAGGTGCCGGCCGCGGTCCGCTTCATCTCAGCAGAGCCGCTGCTCGGCCCACTGGACGACCTCGATCTCGACGGCATCGATTGGCTGATTGCCGGCGGCGAGTCCGGGCCGAACCACCGCCCAGTCGATTCGGCGTGGATCGACGGGCTTCGTGATGCGTGCAGTGATGCTGGCGTTGCCTTCTTCTTCAAGCAGTGGGGCGGGCGTACGCCGAAGGCTGGCGGGCGGCTACTGGCTGGCCGGACCTTCGACGAGATGCCCGTCGCGCGCATGCGTTGGGCACAGCCGGTGCTCGCGACTCAGGGCTGAGCGTCAGGTGCGCGGATGACGAGCTTTGCGTACA
>DASYCL010000618.1:0-1537 GCA_036500245.1 Polyangiaceae bacterium
CGAAATCATCCGCGACCCGCTCTGGAACAACATCCGGCTCGATCCGCTCGCCTTCGAGCTCATCGACACGCCCGCCTTCCAGCGCCTCCGTTATGTTCGGCAGCTCGGCCTCGCTTTCCTCGTCTACCCCGGCGCAACGCACTCGCGCTTCGAACACGCGCTCGGCGCTTACCATCTCGCGCGTCGCACGCTCACGTTGTTCGAAGAGCTCGGCGATTTCGACACGATCGAGCGCGAGGAGTGCGCGATCATCCGCGTCGCCGCGCTGCTCCACGACATCGGCCACTACCCATTCTCGCACGCGCTCGAGGAAATCGGCGCGATGCACCATGAGGAAGTTGCTCGGCCGCTGATCACCGGTGGCGAAGTCGCGCAGGTACTTCGTCGCGAGCTCGGCCCGGACGCGCCCGATCGCGTGATGGCGCTCATCCGCGGCGAAAGCGACAGTCCACTGCAGGGGCTGATCTCTGGCTCCATCGATCTCGACAAGCTCGACTATCTGCGGCGCGACGCCTTTATGTGCGGCGTGAGCTACGGCGAGATCGACGTTGACCGATTGATCAACGCGCTCACGCTCGTGCGCGATCCAGCATCTGGAAAGCCGAGTGTCGGCATGGTCGAGAAAGGATTGTCGGCGCTCGAGAGTTTGCTGTTCGCCAAGTACCAAATGTACCGCAACGTGTACTGGCATCACGCCGTTCGCAGTGCGACGGCGATGTACAAGCGCCTGGTGACGGACGCGCTCGACGCCGGCGCGCTCGACGCACATACGCTCGCGGGGTTCACCGACGAGGGTCTGCTCCATACGCTCGAGTCGCGCGCGCCGAGTCAGCTGCTGCGCGCGCTGCGTGCCCGGCGTCTATACAAGCGCGCGTTCGAGACGCCTGCGGCAGACCTCCCGGCGGATGCGGGCGAATGGATTGCCGACGATCGCGCGCTGACCATCGACGTCGAGAATGCGCTCGCGCGCGAAGTGGGGCTCGAGCCAGGCGAGTTGCTGCTCGACTATCCGGCGAAGACGCAGATGCTCGGGCTCGATCTGCTCGTGCAGCGACCGTACGGCGAAGTGCGTCGCGTGACCGCGGCCGGCTGGGAGGGCGCGATCAACTTACCAAAACTCTCAGAAGAGTTTTATCGCTCGGCGCGCTGGCTGCGCGTGTACACGTCGCGCCGCGAAGCGATCGATCCTCGTGCCATCGTTGCGCTAGCGACTTCGCCCGCGTTCGAGGTTCGTCGTCGCCTCGACGACGGAGCGCCGCTGCTCACACGCGACAAATAACTCGCAGAGAACAGCGGCGCCCGACTTCGCGATCAGTAACGGCTACTTCTTGTAGGTAGCGTCGCCGCGGTAGTAGTCGCCGAGGAGATGTTCGGAGAAATACTCGAACATCAGGCGGTTCGTGTACGGCACCATGTCGCCGTAGCCGTGCGGCTTGCCCGGCAGCAGCATGAAATCAAAGCGTTTGTTCGCTTTGATGAGCGCCTGAACGAGCCGAATCGTGTTCGCCGGGTGGACGTTGTTGTCCATGTCGCCCGT
>DASYCL010000619.1:0-5256 GCA_036500245.1 Polyangiaceae bacterium
AAGCGCTCGAAGCGCCTTCGCTCCAAGGTCCGCGCGAAGAACCACGGTCGCCGCGAAGGCCTGAAGAAGTAAGCCCGGCGAGCGGCCGCTAAAAGTCCTCGTCGAGCGACGAGTGACCGATCGCGCGCGCCGCCGTATCGAAGTCGAAGCCTGCGCGAGCGAGCGCCATCAAATCCTTGCGCCGATTGGTTTCGCGTAACTCGGGCTTGCGGTGTGGGCCGAGCCGGCGCTTGCGCGCATACGCGCGTGCCGCTTCTAGCTCGCTCTCGCGCGAGTCCGGCACAGCCAAGATCTGCCGCGAAAGTTCGCTCGAGATGCCGCGCTGACGCAGCTTCTGTTCGATCATGCGTCGCGACGCGCCGCGATCGCGCTGACGAGCCGCGAAGTTTTGCGCGAACCGTCGATCGTCGATCAAACCCGATGCCTGATAGCGCTCGAGTAACTCCGCGACAAAGACCTTAGCTTCGGCAACATCGACGCCGGCGCGTGCAGCTTTCGCGAGTCGTTCGGCGAGCACTCTCGCGAGCTTCGTGCTCGAACAATCGAAGCGCTCGAGGTAGCGCAAAGCTGCCGCATCGAGTCCGGCGCGTGACACGTTCGGCGGCCGGGCTTCGCGCGCTTTTTCAGAGAAATTCTTGGGCTTTCCCATGCCCGGAACGACGTCAGCCGCCGCGCTTCAATTCGTTCAACACGAGCTTGCTCACGGCTTTCAGCGTGTCGAACACCCCGACACCGCTGCGCGCGTTGGCCTCGTAGTCCGGCACGTTCATCGGGTTGATCAACGGGCGCAGTTCTTCGACCGTCACGACGTTCGGTAAATCCCGCTTGTTGTACTGAATCACGTACGGGATCTTTTCGAGCGAATAGCCCTGCTCCGCCAAATTGGTGCGCAGGTTCTCGACGCTCTCCTGATTCGCTTCGAGGCGCTCCATTTGCGAATCTGCGACGAAGATCACGCCGTCCACACCCTTGAGGATGAGCTTGCGGCTCGCGTCGTAAAAGACTTGGCCGGGCACCGTGTAGAGGTGGAAGCGCGTCTTGAAGCCGCGAATCTCACCGAGCGAGAGCGGCAGAAAGTCGAAGAACAAAGTGCGTTCTGTTTCCGTCGCGAGGCTGATCATCTTGCCCTTCGCGTCCGGATTCGTGCGCTCGTAGATGTATTGCAGGTTCGTCGTTTTGCCGCAGAGCCCAGGCCCGTAGTAGACGATCTTACAGTTGATCTCCCGGGCCATGTAATTGATGAAACTCATCGCCCGGTGCCTCAGTCGTTGAAAAGGTTGTCGATGTCCTCGTCCGTGATCTCGGCGAACGGTGAATCACTGCCGGGTTCCGAGACCTTGCTGAGCAGCGCTTCAAAGATCCGGTTGAGCTCATCGCTCGCTTTTCTGACGCGCAGGCGAACCAAACCCAAGCTCGATTTCGAGTCGAAAATCACGACAAGAATCACGCGGTTGCCGACCAACTGAATGTGGATGTTGGCCTTCTCGCCTTCGTGAAACTGAGTCGCGAACTCATTCTCGCGCAAGAGCTTCGCGATGCCGCCGGTCGCGGCGATGTTGCCGGCGGTGAGCGAAGCGAGCGACGTGGTGTCGATGTTGTCGACCTCACCACTCGCCGCGATCAGTTGTCCGTTCTTGTCGACGATGAAGACGACCTTGGCGTTCGCTTCCCGCACCAAACGGTCCACCACCGTCTGGATTTGGTTGAACTCCTCCTCGTACATCACCATCTGGGGATTGACCATCGCGAGCCTCCGCTAGCCTCCGATGCGCATCGGAGCTAGCACTGCCATATCTCAAATCGAGCGAGAAACCTGAGCCATCACTTCTATATGACCGCCCCCGAGCCAGCAAGCGTTCTGTCTCGTTACTGCGTCGTCTGCCGCTCGTTGAGCTTCCGCGCTTCCGCCTGCGGCCCGCTCACATGCGCTTCCCTGGCGGGCGAATCGACCCGCATAAACCCTGAGGCTCAGCGATAGGCGCCACGCCCGCGCAATCGCACCAGGTAGGTGCGCACAGAAACGGGTCGAAGCGCTCGCCTGCGGGCCGGCCGGCGGCGCGCATTCGGAAAAAACGCACCTGGCATGCGGCATACTCTAATTTCCGGCCCAACCGGATCGCCAAGCGCTAAACCTACGCGAGTGGAAAACAGGCCGGCCAAAAGATCATTTTTCCTGGGCGCGTTGCTTCTTGCCGGCTCGATCGGCGTCTGCGCGGACGCGAACGCCGGCGAGGGCGCGCTGCACCACGATCTGCGCGAACTCAGCGCCGAGCTCGCTCAAGAGCGAGGTCCGGAAGTGTATGCAACGCTGCGCCGAATTTGGAACACCTGGGATCGGGCGGACCCGACCCACGTGGAGGAAGTGCTCCGCGCTGCCCAGCACGATTCGCACTTGTCGCCGCCTGCGCGCGCTTACGCGAGCACGCTCGCCGCGCTGGGTCGTGCGCGGCGTGGCGATTTGAAGGCGTCGCGCGACGCGATCCGCGCGCTCGGTTACGTCGATCAATGGTTCGTGGTCGGGCCGTTCGACAACGAGGGAAAATCGGGCCTCGATACCGCGAGCGGGCCGGAGCCGGAGCTCACTTCGGCGATCGTGCCAGGCAAAGCATATACCGGCAAAGAACGCCCCGTGCGCTATCGGCCCATTCCCGCTGTGTTCCCCTACGGTTATCTCGACGCGGGTTCGCTCGTGCGGCCAGAAGCCAAAGTCTGTGTGTTCGCAACGACTTTCGTCAGCGCGCAGAAAGCCAAGCGCAAGCTCAGCGTGTGGGCCGGCGCCGGCGGTTCGTTCAAACTCTTTTGGAACGGCGACCTCGTGCTCGGAGACAGCGCGTACCGAAGCCACGACTATGATCGCTCCGGAACGCAGGTCGAGCTCGAACCCGGGCCGAACGAGCTCACGATCAAATTGTGTGGGGACGACCAATCTCCGGTCGGTTCCGTGCGCGTTGCCGGGCCCGACGGCACGCCGGACTCGAGCCTCGTGTTTTCGAACGATGTCGCCCAGAGCCAAGCATTTGCCAAAGCATTCAGCGCGAAGAAGCCGAGCGAAAAGCTGAAACCTCAGGCGGGACCCGAGGGCCCAATTCAGCTATTCCAAAAGCTGACCGAAGGCGCGCATCCGACTCCCGCCGCGCTCGAAGCGTACGCGCGTTACCTTGCAGAAACCGGCGGCGACGATCCCGCGCGCCACGAAGCGAGGGATTTTGCCAAGCAAGCTGCGGACACCGAGCCGACAATCCGGCGCCTTCTGCTCGCTGGCCGGCTCGCGGAAGACCGCAATCAAAGCGGCGAATGGATCAAAAAGGCCGAAGCGCTGGCAGCGCGCGATCCCAAGCCGAATCGAGACGTGCTCTTGGCGCGCGCGCTCGATCGCCGCACGAGTCCCAATTGGCGCGATGCCTTTCCATACTTCGATCGCGTGCTCGCGCTCGACCCGGATGATTCCCTGGCGATCCGCGGCCGCGTCGAACTCTATAACTTGGCAGGCCTTCCGCGCACCGCGCTCGACACGCTCGAGCATGCCCTCGATCGCACGCCGAACTCGGTGAATCTACTCAATATGTACGCCTCGCAGCTGCGCATGCTCGGGCGCACCACCGACGCAGCCGAGGTCGAAAGCCGCTACTCCGCACTGCGCTTCGACGACGCCGGCTTTTTGAGTTCGATGATCGAGCTGGCCGTGGCGCGCCGCGATCGGCCGGCCGCTGAACGCTGGGTGGATCGCTTGCTCGCGACGCATCCCGACGGACTCTCGGCGCTCGCACTCGCCGCGCGCACGTATCGCTCGCTCGCCCAGCCCGAGCGTGCGGTCGCATCGTATCGACGCGCGCTCGAGCTCGCGCCCGAAGACACTGCTTCGCTCAGGGCGCTGGCCGAGCTCGACGGCGATTTGGGCAAGAGGGACGAACAGCTCGCAATGCTGCGCGACATCTTGCGCATTCGCCCGCAAGATCGCGACGTGCGCGATTACGTCGAGCACCTCGAGCCGCAACGCCCACGGGCGGATGAAGCTTACGCCTGGGATTCCAGCCGTTTTCTCAAGCTGCGCCACGCAGCGGCGAACGGACAAAATCGCCGGCTACTGCGCGATCTGACCGTGTCAACGGTGTTCGAAAATGGACTCTCGAGCCAGTACCGTCAAATCGTGTTCCAGCCGCTGACCGACGCGGCAGCGGCAGCGGCGCGTCAGTATGCGTTCGGTTACGAAGCGGACACGCAGCAAGTGCAACTGCGCGGCGCGCGCGTCTACCGCGGCGATGGTCGAATCGACGAAGCGATCGAATCAGGTGAAGGCCCAGCCGACGATCCGTCGATCGCGACTTACACCTCGGCGCGCACGTTCTACATCCAATTCCCTCGCCTCGAGCCAGGCGACGTCGTGGAGCTTCGCTACCGCGTCGACGACGTGACGCCGAAAAACGACTTCGGCAACTACTTCGGCGAAATCACTTATCTGCAAAACACCGATCCCGTGCAGAACGCGGAGTATGTACTGATCACGCCGAAAACCCGCACGTTTTACCTCGATCAAAACGTGCCGAATTTGGTTCAAAGCGACGAGGTCGTGGGCAATCAAAAGATTTACCACTTCTTCGCAGAGCAGATCCCTGCGGTCGCGCCGGAGCCGGCGATGCCGCCGCTGCAAGAAGTGCTCGGCTTCGTGCACGTCTCCACTTATAAGAACTGGAAGGATCTCGGCCGCTGGTATTGGGGCTTGGTCAAAGATCAGTTCGATCTCGACGACGAAACACGCAAACTCGCCAAGCAAATCACGCAGGGCAAGACGACCGACGTCGACAAGGTCAAAGCCGTCTACGACTGGGTGACGAAGAATACGCGCTACGTTGCGCTCGAGTTCGGTATCTACGGTTACAAGCCGCGACGCTGCGTGCAAACGGTCGCCCGCGGTTGGGGCGACTGCAAAGACAAAGCGACGGTCATCACCACGCTGCTCAACGAGCTCGGCATTCCGACCACGATGGTCGTGTTGCGCACGCAAATGAAGGGTGATTTCCGCTCGAGCGTCGCGAGCTTCGCGCCGTTCGATCACGCCATCGCCTACGTGCCGTCGATGAACCTGTACCTCGACGGCACGGCCGAACTCACCGGCATCAACGAGCTGCCGCGCATGGACATCGGCGCGCTCGGCATTCACGTCAATCAAGGCGACACCGAGCTCGAGTATGTGCCCAAGCCTCCGCCCGAAAAGAACTTCGTGCGCCGCGAGGTGAAGGTGCAGCTCGCGAAGAGCGG
>DASYCL010000620.1:0-2243 GCA_036500245.1 Polyangiaceae bacterium
CGGGTCGCTTTTGAAAAACGTGATCGAACACCGCGAGCTGTACGAACTTGCCCGTCGCACGCTGCTCGATCGAACCCGCAACCTCTTTATAGCGGGCCCAAAGTAGTGCTTCGACTTCCGCGCGTGAGGTGCCGGGCTTCACTGCATAGGCGACCTCGCGATAAGTGATCGGGCTATCCGCGCGCGGTTCTTCTCCACGCTCGCGCACGACTTCGAATGCCGGCAACGCGACGCCGACCGGCACCGGCGCTGCGACGACATTGACGGCCGTAGCAACGGGCGGTGGCGCGGTCACTGGCGCGGGTGCGGGTATGACTACCGCTGCCGGCGCAGGCGCGGTAATCACGGGTGCGGCCGCAACCCCAGGCGCTGGTACAGACGCAACCACGGGTGCAGGCGCTGGTGCGATCGCCGGCGCGGACGCGATTGCCGGTGCGGGACGCGCGGGTGCAGGCGAGATCGCCGCCGCCGTGGGCGCGGCCGGCTCCGACTCGAGTCCGAGTCCAGTTGGCGCACGCGGCGCGCGCGGCACCGGATCGTCCGGCACGACCAGTTGCGGACGCGGCGGCGCATTCGACGCCGGGCGCGGCGGCGCATTCGACGCCGGGCGCGGCGGCGCGACGGAAGCGGGACGCGGCGGGCCGTGTGAGCCAGGGCGCGGAATGTTACTCACGGTGGGCTTGGCCTGCGTTTCGCTCGCAGGCGCAACCGATGCGGCAAACGCGGTCGGCCCCGCCGACGGAGAGAGCGAATGCTTGCCGTTGCTCTTCTTCGAAGAGTGACTCACTTCCGACTCTTCGGTCAGCGGCGCGTCACCCGGCGCCTTGTTCACCAAGTAACGAAGCTTCAATGCGGGATCGACTGCGCGATAGCCATCGTCCAAGAGCTCGATCGAGAATTTGGACAACGCGCCGGAGTCACCGCGCAATTTTCGCGCTTCTTGCAACGCGGCCTGCCACTGCTTCGCTTCGACGCAGTATTTTTCGGCGAGACCACTCTCTCCAACGCGGGAGACTTCAACGAACCAACGCATATCCGCTTCGAACTCGAAACCCGCACCAGGTGGGTCGTCAGTAAACCGCCAGAACGCCGGTGCCGCAAGCTCGAAGCACGGAAAAATGGCTCGATGCACTGAAAAGAATCGCGCGTGAAAGCGCGCCCGTGCTTTCTCAACGGGCGTTGCCTGGACTCTCCTGCTTTCGGGTACTTGCCCACATTGGGCCGAACGTCCTGGTACTTTCTTGCATGAGAAACCGGCCCGAAATCGGGTCGCTTCGAACCCTCAGCCCGGCGATGGTAAATGGCGCGCGGCGGCCATGGCCGAAAGCGAACATTTCAGCGCGCGCTCTTCTTTGTCGTTACGCGTGACGCGGCCAGCGCGCGCGCTGGCGCAACTCGGACGCGTCGAACCCGTACTCTACGTGCTCTTCGCCGGCGTGTGCACGCTCGTCATCGCGTGTCGCTTCTATGCCTCACTGAAGCTTCAAACGCTTTACGCCTACGCTTGGGCGCGCCCCGACCTGTACGATTTTTTCGTGCACGATCACGTGCTCGGCTCCTGGTCCGCGCCGCTCGACGACGTCTTCATCCACTTCGACTTCGCGCGTGAAACGGCGCGCGGTCATCCGTTTCAATGGTCCGAAGGCGCCGGTTACTCGAGCGGCGGCACTAGCTTGCTTTACCCGTTCGTGCTCGCGTTCGGTTACTTGCTCGGCTTTCACCGACTCGAGCTGATGGTTTGGGCCGCACTGATCGCGTGTGTCGGCACGTTCGCCTTCTTGATTTCGGCGCGCCGCCTATTTTCGGGGCTACCTCGCTGGACCACGTATTTGCTACCGCCCGCCGCGCTATCGGTCGGCGCACTCGATTGGTCGCTGTTCAGCGGCATGGAAGTCGCGCTGTTTTTGGCGCTGTGGGGCGGAGCGCTGATCGCGTGGGACGACCTTTGCCTCGCGCTCGCCGACAGCGATCGCAAATTGCTCGCGCCCGCCGCACTGCTCGGCTCGTGGGGCGCGGGCCTCGTCGCGACACGTCCCGAAAGCGCGGTCACTCTGCTCGTGCTCGCGCTCTCCGCGGCGTGGCTCGCGCGCAAACGCGGGCTACGTCGCGTGCTCGAGCTGCTCGCGCTCGCCGGCGTGCCGGCGCTCCTCGTGCTCGTCGCTCACAGCATTGCCAATCGCGTGCTCACCGGTGAATCAACCGCCGCCGGCGCGCTCGTGAAGCTCGAAATGCATCACCCGTTC
>DASYCL010000621.1:0-3695 GCA_036500245.1 Polyangiaceae bacterium
TCGCGCTCACGGATGAGTGAAGCGCAAACTGTACACGAGCTGCGTCGCGTCTCCGAGATCCCATAGCCAGGGCGAGCCGACTTCGACGTCGCTGACCAGTGCTTTGAGTCCGGGCGCCCCGAGTTGAAGCCGAAGCTCTTCGGGTGTCGGCTCGAGCGCGAGCGAACCCGAGCGCCGCGCGTGGTCGACGAAAGCGTCGAGCTCGCGTGCGCTCTGGCCGCGTAGTGTCGTGAGCTCGGGTGTATCTTTTGACGACGAGGTGTCGAAGATGAGTAGGGATTTTCCGCCGCTCTCGGTGCTGCCGGCGAGCGTCGCCAAGTGCACGGCCGTGAGCACGCTCAGCAGATCGGTCCAGTTTCCGCGCGTGGTGACCCAAGTGCGTCGAAACGGCACTGCGAGCTGACTCAGCACGCACGTCGACACGACGGCAGAAAAACGCCGACCGAGCGCGCGCAAGATGGCTTGTGCGGCGCCGACGGCGCGCTCGCCGAGCTCCGTGCGCTCGGGGAATGCTTCGCCCCACTCGTCGAGCAAGGCAACCAAACCAGAAAGATCGAAATCCGGATGGAGCACGAGTTTTTGGCGCACGCTCGTGGGCTCTCGCTCGCGCGCTCGCTCGAGCGCTTCGCCGTCGAGATCGACCAAATGAATTTCGCGCTGCAATGTCGCAAGCTCGCCCAAATCGATGTCGGAGCAATTGCCGGCCCCGAAGATGCACAGTGCGCCATCGCGTGGCAGTTCGGTGCAGCGCCGCATCACGTGCCGGCGATGGTCGCGATAGCGCTCCCAGCTATTCGGAAACCGCCGGTTGAAGGCGCGCGCCGCAGCGAAGGCGCGCTGCCTGCTGTTTTCGTGCGCGCGCTCGGCGTGACACTCGCGTTGATGGCGGCGCAGGCAGGCGAGCGAACACGCTAAAAACGCGCTGTTTTTGTCGTAGCAGAGATCGCAGATTCGCTTCGGTGCGTGCGCGCAACCGCAGCCTTGCGTGCGAAATGCGCTCGTGGTTCCGAGCTCGCCGGGGCTGGACACTGGAAAATAGTGTCCAGCGCGCGGCGAAATCGTGCGCTCAGGCTTTGATGTTCGGCAGCGCGCCTTTGCAAAAGCGCGGATCGCCGAAGGTCGTATCGGTCATCCCGAAGCTGTTCAGGATTGAAACGGCGAGATCGTTGTTGCTCAAGTCTGGAGTGCCGACCGTTTGTTGATCGCCCGTGCGCGAGGCGTCCGCCGCGCTGGTTAGCGCGGCGCCGTCGGTCGCGCCGAGCGGATCGCCGGCCCACTGCGCGGCCGTATAAACGTCGTTGAATTGGATGTTTTTGCCTTGCTTGAAGTAGCCGCCGTTGGAGCCGGCGAGCACGACCGGCACGTTGTTGCTCACGTGGGACGACGCATCTCCGAGGCAGCTCGACCACATCAAGAGCGAATTGTCGAGCAAGGTGCCGGACGCGCCGGAGTCCGGAATCGCGTCGAATTTGCTGACCAGCGCGTTGAATTGCGTCGCGTACCACTGGTCGATCGCGACCAGCCCGGGATCGCGCGCGTGCGACATGCCGTGGTGGCCGAGCGAGACTTTCGTGTAGTCGATGTCCGTTAGGAAGGGGAGCTCTAGGTCGTTTTCGCTGTTGCGCCACATCAACGTAACGATGTTGGTGAGCCCGCAGGCCACCGCCTGCACGATGATGTCCATCATCATGCCGCCGACCGTCGGATAGTTGTCCGGAGTCATCGCCCATTTGTGCGTCGCGGAAGCGTCCGCGACGCTGACCCCGGTGGGCGCTGCGGGCGGCGTTTCCATGCCGCAATTGACGACTGTGCCGAGCTGCTTTTCGAGGCCGCGTAGCGAGTCCGCATGCTGCTGGAGCAGCATTTGGTCGTCTTTGCTCAGCTTGGGATTCAAGCGCGTGAAGTCGCTGAGCGCGCTGTCGAGCACGCTCTTATCGAGCATCTGGCGCAAGGCTTGATCGGAGCTGCCCATGCCGGGCGCGCCGAACAAAGTATTGAACAAAACGAACGGGTCATTTTGCGGCGCGCGCGGCGTGGCCGGCTTGTCGTAGCTGACGCGCTTGTCGACGTAGCGATCGCTCAAGTTCTCGTCGACCTGCACGCCGACCTCGAGCGATTGAAACTTGGTCTTGCCCACGAACAGGTTGGTCGCGATGTACTGATCGAGCGAGATGCCGTTGGCGAGCCCGGCGTTGCCGAAGTCTTGAGTGCCGCCGGTCAAGATTTGGCCGGTGAGCAAGCTGCCGAGCCCTTTTTGATGTCCGCCGGGGTGATCAATGTGGTCCGGCGCGGCAGTTGCGGATTGATAAATTTCGCGCGCGCCGATCCACGACAAGCGATCGAGCACGAGCAACTTGGCGGCGTTCGCTTGCAGCGGATGATAGATCAAATTCGGCGCCGCGAGCGCTTTGCCGTCGCTGATATCGGTCTCGGGCGCATGCACGCGCAGCCGGAAATTGTAGTAGAGCCCGCCGTTCGGCGAATACACGAACACGAAGCGCTTCTTCGGCACGGTTGGCACGTCTGCCTTGGCGTACAAACTGTCGAGCCCGACCACGAGTGGAATCGCGGCGGCGGAGATGCCCAAACTCTGCAAGAAGCGACGGCGGCTAGGAGTCACGTTGCTCATCTGCTTCATCCTCACTGCACGTTCATGCGATTCATGAAACCTTGGGTTTGCGTGAGCCCGCTGATCAGCTTGCTCAGGCTTTGCGACGACGTGGTGTAGTCGCCGGCTAGCTTGCTCAGCGTGTCTTGGTCGGCGTCGTTTTCGATTCGCTTCAGTGCGTAGCGATAGAGCTGAGTCACCATGCACTGGGTAGCGACGCTGCCGTCACTGGCGAGATTTTTGGTGAATTGCACCGCGTTCGGCGTTTCTACGTTCAACTTCGGATCTGGATCGCCATTCGTGTCGAGCGCGCTGACCACGGTCACGTCCGAATTCACCGGCTGTCCGTTGTCGTCGATCGTGCGGTATTGACCGATCGTGTCGTAGTTCTCGAACAAGAACCCGACCGGATTGATCCGCGCGTGGCAGCCTTGGCAAAGGGACGGCGAAGTGAACGCCTCGTAGGCTTGGCGCACGCTCGAGTTCGGCGGCACGCCGGGGAACGTCGGCACGTTCGGCGGCGGATCGCTCAAGGTCTGGCACACGATCTGATCCCACACGAACACACCGCGCTTGATCGGGTGGCTGCCGGTGTCGGTCGCGAACGTCGCCATGATCGCCGGATGCATCAAGATGCCCGCGCGCTGCGCCGGATTGACGCTCACCGCTTGGAAGGCACTGCCGCTGATGCCGGTCACGCCGAAGAGCGGCGCGGTTTTGTCGTTGACGTAGGCTTGAGTGCCGGTGAGGAGCGTGGTGAGTCCACCTTTCTGCGCCCACAGCGCGGCGTCCACTTGCGCGTCGAACGAACCGAGGATGCTCGTGCCGTCGTAGGCGCTCGCGAATTGGCCGCCTTTGCTCAGCGGCATCGCGCGCACTTTCAGCCACTGCTCGTAGAAGTTGCGAAGCCCGATTTGCGCCCGGGGATCGGTGAGCATGCGTGCTGCCTCGGCGTTCACCTGATCGGCGGTCGAAAGCTGACCCGCGGCGGCTTTGCCGAACAGGTCATCGTCCGGCATCGAAGCCCAAATCAGGTACGAGAGCCGGCTCGCCATCGAGTAGCCGGTAACCGCGACTTTGCCCGGCC
>DASYCL010000622.1:0-4100 GCA_036500245.1 Polyangiaceae bacterium
TGGGGCGCGTTCCGTGCGCCGCTCGCTGGTAGCCGCGCTCACTCGCCGCGCTTTTTCCGCAAACTCGGCGTGACTTTCTCGAGACTGCTAACCGCCGGCCCAATCGCGTCGCGGCCGAAGCGGTCACGGATCGCGTCGAGCGCCCGCCCGAGCTGCCGGCTGGACGCTCGGGGCGCAAACAGCTCCAGCTGTTCCCGCTCATTTTGGCACAACTGCGACACGCTGATCCCGAGCAGGCGCACCGGCTCGTCGATCTTGGCAGCGTCCCAAAGCTCGAGCGCGAGCTTGCGGAGCACGCGCGCGTCATCGGTGGCAGTGGCCATGGTGCGGCTGCGCGTGAGCAGCGGATAGACGGGTTCATCACCGTCACCGACGCGGGCCTCGCGGCGCCGACGCGCGGTGCCGAGCTTGATTTTGAGCGTTACCGTATACCCGGCGTAACCCGCACGACGCAGGCGGCGCGCGACTTCGTCCGCGTGGGCGGTGAGCACGGCGCTCACTTGCTCGCGGTCGAAGGTATCCGTCGCGAACGTGTTTTCTTCGCCGATCGATTTCGCGGCGCGCTCGGCGATGACAGGCCGATTGTCGATGCCCGCGGCAAGCGCTTGCAGCTCGCTCGCGCGCTCACCGAGCTCACGAGCAAGCTGCTTCGAATCGTAGTGCGCGAGCTCGGCGAACGTCTTCAGTCCGAGGCGCGCGAGCCGTTCGGCGAGCACGGGCCCCACACCCCAAAGCCGGCGCAGCGGCAGTGGCTCGAGTAGCGCGCGCACTTCGCTCGGCGTGACGACGCGGAGCCCGTCGGGCTTCGAAAGAGTGCACGCGATTTTAGCTACGAGTTTGTTCGGCCCGACCGCGACGGAGATGGGAAGCTCGGTGCGCGCGAAGACCGATTGCTTCAAGCGCGTCGCAAGCTCGAGCGGGCCACCGAACAGCTTTGCCGACGCCGTGATCTCGAGAAAAGCTTCGTCGAGCGCGATTGGTTCGATCTCTGGCGTGAAGCTCGCGAACACGTCGTGAACTTGCGCGGAGACTTCGGCGTAGCGCGCCATGTTCGCGGGCAAGAACACGCCGTCCGGGCAGAGTGCGCGCGCGCGAAATCCCGGCATCGCGGAGCGCACCCCGAATTTCCGCGCTTCGTACGACGCGGCCGCGACCACACCGCGCGCCGAATTCGCGCCGACGATCACGGGCCGGCCGCGCAGCTCCGGTCGATCGCGCTGCTCGATCGAGGCGTAGAACGCGTCCATGTCCGCGTGCAAGACGTAGCGCTCGACCATCGCGCTACCCGAGCTCCTCAATGCCTTCGCTTGCGTTCTTCGAACACGCCGGCGCCAGGCACGAATCGGAGCGGCACGACGCCGGTCTCCCCGATCCGGTTTTTGTAGATCGAAAATTCGAGCGAGCGCTCGCCGGCTTCGCTCACCGTGCCGCTGTCGGCGCGCAGCTCGCCGGCCAGGGTTGCGGCGGGCGCGACCAGATCGGCGTGGCGCGCGAGCGTCGTGAAAATCACCGAGCAACCTTGGTCCGCGATCCGCCGCAGATCGTAAGCTACATGCGTGACGCGGCCTTCCATGCTGCCGTTCGCGGCTGCGGCCTGCGAGACGGAACCGTCGCCCGCGGCGGAGAAGGCTTCGATGTCGTCGACGACGAGCACGGCGCGCTCACTGCGCGACCATTGATGAGCCGCGCACTCGGCGAGCGAGTTCGTCGATTCGAGCCCGGAGGCGCGATAGAGGTGAAGCTGTGCACCGACCTTCTTCACCACTGTCTCGACCGAATCGGCGACGGCGCGATGCGTCGCGGCATCTTGCCACGCTTGGCCGGACCAAATCATGCCGTAGGGTGTGTGCGCGTCGGGGTACTCGCGATACAGCGCGCGCGCGGTGAGCCGAGCCACGATCTCGGTCGCGTCGAGAGCAGCGCTGGCGAAGACGACGCCGGCCTTGGCGCGCGCCGCCATGTAGCCGATCAGCAAGGCGAACGCGCTGCGGCCCACTCCCGGCGCACCCGAGATCGAAAGCACGGTGCCAGTCCGAAGTCCGCCGCTCAGCATGCGGTCGAGCGACGAGAAGCCCGTGGTCGTCGCCGGGGCTAGCGCACCGAGCCGCGTGGTTACGTCGACTTGCATGGAGGTGAGCGCGATGCCTGCGGCGCCACCTGACTTGGGGAGACTGTCTGAGCTCACCCACGCAGGATAGCCGAGCTCAAATGCCTGCGCCGATCTTCGGCGAAAAGCTGGCCAAAACCAGGCTCCGCCACTCGCAAGGGCTGCGTCCAAACCGCACGTACATGCCTAAGGTTTGTCGATCGCTGAGACGATCAGTCCGAGACAACTTCTCATTTCGGGACTCGAAGAATGAGTTTTTTGGCCTTATTGTGGCTGGCACGCGCCTAGCAATTCGATACCGGCATGCCCAGAAAACGCACGCATTGCGCGCCCCTTGCGCTGGCCCTCGATGGGAGCGTACTGCTGAACGTTTCCGCCAAGCTCGACCCAACCGTCCTCGCGCGCATCGCAGAGGTCCTCGCGGTCGAGCCTGCAGAGCTCTTCATCGGCACTTTCCTTCCCTCGGCCCAACGCGCCCAAGCGCTCACCCGAATCGACGACGCAGCTGCCGAAGTCGCAGCCCGAATCCAAGGCGAATCGCAGCTACCCCGCGCTCGACGTAAACGGCGCGACTAGTTTCGAAGAGCCGGCAATCGGCCGGTGCAGGCGCAAAGTTCTAGCTCGAACAGATTGCGCAAGGACCAGCCGTGGACGGGCGAAAAAAGCACTGCAGCGCTCGCTGCAAATGCTTACGATGCGCCTACCCATGGGGAAAACCTCGATCAACTCCGCAGCTAGTTTCAAGTCCGGCTTGAAGACGGGAGCCGAACGCTTCTTGTCGCAGGCCCTCGTACACGCGCTCGCACAAGGCTTTCGTTCGCCCGATGATTTTCTGAGGCACTTCAAGCCGCTCGACATCATGTCGGCGCTCGAGTCCGCGCACGATCTGCGCTCGGAGATCTTGGTCAAAGCCGCAGGCGTTCACCAAAAGATCGCATTGAAAAAATCGACCGCGTCGGGCGCGGAAGATCTGCGCATCGCTATCGACGAAGGCTTGACCGACGCCGCGGCAATCCTCGAACTCTTTCCCCCTGACGAACGCGTGCGTTACTTAGACGCGAGTCGGCTTTGGACGTTCTTGGTCGAGGACGAATTCTGGTCGACGTTGAACGCGGAAGCGAACCGCGATCGCGCGATCGGCCGCATGGCATTCACGATCGAGAATGCCCTCGGCGAGGATCTAATCAGCCTGGGAGACATCACGGACGGCATTTCGTTCGAGATGATTTCGATGCGTTTACCGCACAAAGAGCTGCAGAAATTGGTGGCGCATACGCTCAAGCTCGGCCGCGAGCGCAAGCCGCTGACCGAAGACGCGCTGCTCGATTCGATTCCGCTTCAGTCGCTGATCGGCTTCATCCCGCTCGAACACGTATGGAAATCGGTCGTGCTGGACAGGATCGCGAGCCCGCACGGTTTCATCGCCGGTGGCGCGACCAGTGCCAAACCCGCGACGCCGCATGCGATCGTAGCTCCGCCGCCACCCGCGAGCGGCAGGAAATCGGTGCCGCCGCCGCCTCCGCCAGTGACGCGAGAGGAGACTGCGGAAGCGCGCAAGTCGGTGCCGCCACCGAAGCCCGTCGTACCCGCGCCGCGCCAATCCGAGGACAGCTTGCTGGATATCGCCGCCGCCGAAGACGACGTAGACAAGCTGATTCAAAACGCGCAGCGTCCGGCGCCGGAAGAGGAAGCACGCCGGCGCGTGCTCGAAAAACTCGCCGCGATCAGCCGCTTGCCACCGCACCACGAGGCGCTGTCGACGCCGATTTTGCTCTCGATCGAATCAATGTACGCCGAGCTCTTGAGCGCATCGACCGACGAAGCGCGCGAGATGTGCATCCGCGATTCGTTCCCGAATCCGGGCCAAATGTCGACCGCGCTGCTCGCGTTGATCGAGCTTCTCGACCCGAGCATCGACATCAACGATCCGGTAATCCGAGACGCGGACGTCGATTCGCTGATCAAGGTCGTGCTGTTCGAGGAGCGCCATCGT
>DASYCL010000623.1:0-2638 GCA_036500245.1 Polyangiaceae bacterium
CCAAGCGATCAACACTTGTTGCCGCTGCTCCGCGGGCACACCCGACAAATCGTAGGCCAAGGATGCTGGAATGGAGGCCGATGTCCAAGAACTCGCGGGGTTCGTGTCGTTCGCGTCGGTCGCGGCGGATGCAAGCGCGACGTTGGACGCGAAGGCAGGCACGCCGTGGCTGATGATCGGCATTGCCATCGGCGCCTCGCCCGGCGGCGTCATCAGCCCAGACGAGCCGCTGAACGACGTACTGCTGCTGCCCGCGGTTCCGCTGCCTCCGCCGCTCGAGTTGCTCTTCGAATCCGATTTCGAGCTGCCGCAGCCGACGAGCCCCAAGCAAGCCAGAGCCAGTACGCAGCTAATTCCTCGCATGATAAGTCCACTCCTCATAAGTCGGTCCCGCGCGCAGAGGCCCCCCCGCGTCTATCACAGCCAAGCTCGTGGGTCCATGCGCCGCGTCGCTCGGCGTGCGCTTGGGGACTGGCCGGATGCGAACGTCAACCGCCGTCCGTGACTCCCTGAATCGGCGCTCCCAAACACGCGATGAACGCAACGGCACCGTTCGCGGGCGTGGGATGTGCTGGATCGGTGTCGACGAAGCGCAGCTGTTGCTTCTCGTTGTCCGGGCAAGTCAAAAGTAGCGCTGGCCCAGCTGGCGAGGATTCATCGACATAGCAAAAGCCGGGCGGCGTGCTGGCGGTCAAACTGGGCTGGCCTTGGCAGTCGCTCAAGTTGTCGCCTTGTTCTTGCTGAATCGCGCATTCACAATAGGTAGAGCACGCGAGCTGCCCAGCGTTGCCGCACACGCCCGAGGATTGTAGTTGCGCTTGCACCGCGGGGATGATGCTCGGATTCGCCGGTGCGCGCCCAGGCAAAGTGCAATCGCAACCCGACTTTTGGGCTTCGACCATTTCGCACAAGACTTGGCGCGTCGTGGGATTGGGCGTGAGTTTCCGCGGCAGGCAGTCGCCGGTGAGCCTCACCTTGAGCCGCGCGACGAGCGCATTGACGGCGGGATTGTAACCATAGTTGCTGTCGCTCGCGGGGTTGCTCGGGTCGGTTGCCGTCGTCACTTTGGGGCAAATCGAAGCGACGATTGCGTGGTCACCGAGGTCTTTCAACACCTGAAGCTCGCGCACACCGGGATAGCCCTTGGCGAAGCTTTGAGTCGTAGTGGCGGTGCCTCCGTTCGGCGGCTGGCAGAGCGGACTATTGTAGGCGGTGAGCAGCGAGAGATCGCCGTTCGCGGGCGGCGAACAGTCACAAGCTGGGTCATTGGCTCGGCATGTTTTTGGCGGAGTGAGCGGGAAAGTGCAGGCGAATTCCAAATCGGCGAGGTCGGCCGGGTTTTGCTCATGGCCGTTGATCGGACTCGCTGTCGGATTCATCGAAGTCGCAGCCACGATTGGATCGCCGGTGATCGGGTTCTTGCCACTGCGCGGCGCATCCGACTCGACCATGAACGGATCGCTCGGCGGCACGGCTGGGTTCGCACTCGAATCGCCGAGTAACATCGGCCAGCGATTTTGCGTGGCCAGATCTTGCGCGCTCAAATAGTTGAGCCCGGGGCCCGTGAGTGAATTCTGGTCCGCGATGTCTTGCCAAGGCACGCCAACGATGCCAGTGAGAAAGACGAACGTGGGGTCGCGCGGCGGACCGCCGGCACCGTCGAAGAGCGGGTTCGTCACTTGCGTCTTGCCGTCCGACTCGAGCGTGAGCGTTTGGCTCGTGAGACCGGTCACGTAGCGCGACGTCGGATACAGCAAATCGAAGCCGAAGCGCTGTTTCTGGGCAAAACAGCGCAAATTGAGGCTGTCGTGCTGTGGGTCCCAGGTTGCGTAGGGCGCGCCCGCGGCCGCCGTGCTGCAAACCGAGTCTTGCGCGAGCGGCATGCACCCGGGCGGCGGCGTGGTCTCTTCTTGGGCGCAAGATCGGCAACACGGATCATTCGGGTTGGTGGCGCAGACGGCGGTCGCGCGCGGCATGTGCTCGTCACTGCTGGCCACGAACCAGCCGACGTCTGCGTCGCGAATCGAGCAATCGTTTTCGTCCGTGAGCATCACGATCGCGACCAGTGAGTCTGGTCGCAAGAATGCTTTGCGCTGCGCGAGGAGCGTCTGATCACAACCGGCGCACGTTTTCGTTCCGTCGGCGTTGATCGTGAGTGTGGAACCGCGCACCGTGGTACTGACGATCCTGCTGACGTTGGCCGGCGGCTCGGGGTCGATTAAGAAGCGGTACCAGGACTCGAGCTGAGCTTCGAAGCCACACCCCTGCTGGCCTGTCGCGTGGATCATATCGGCGAAGCTCTTGCTGAAAGAGCTCGCGTTCGACGCGCCAGGTGGAGCGTCGATACCAGCCGGATCCCAGGCCAAAAACCCGCTATTGTTCCAGCTATTGGCGGAGTCGAAGAAGGCCGTTGGGTCGGTCGTGTTGCTGCCCATCGGTCGGACCGAGCCGATCAGATGCGCATTGTCGTTGAGCGGGTTGTCTTGGGTGGAAGAGGGCGGCGCCGCCGCGCACGATGTACCGCCATGCGACCCGAGACTCGACGACACGATGCCAACGTGAATGTCCTTCAGTGCAGCAAATTCGGGGACGCCCGTCGCGCAGGTCCCACTCGAATCAGCGCTGCCGCCGGTCGGCT
>DASYCL010000624.1:0-5003 GCA_036500245.1 Polyangiaceae bacterium
GTCGAAACCGGTGCCGCGATCGGCCTCGGTAGTTTGCCGCCCTCACCCGGCTTCGGAAAAATGGCCTTCGTCGACGGCTGGTTCGGCGCAGTTCAGGCGCCATTTCGCGGCACGCTGGTCAGCTTCGATGCCGGCTCGTCCTGGCGACCGCTCGGCGCCGCCGCGACCAACCTAGAAGTCGAAGACGGCGATCTGATCGTCACTGGGCCGGACGGCGTGGTCGCGCTCGATCACAACGGCGCGTTCAACCGGCGCGAAGCCGGCGCGCCGCAAGATAGCGAAAATCCGATCGCGCAACGCCTGCGGCAAGCGCTCGCGCAGAACGAGCTCCGCGCTGGACGCGATTCGCTGGCACGGCGCGCGCTCAAACTGGCCGTGCTGCGCGGCTTTCGCGATCGCGATGGTTCGTTCGTCGTGGCGAGCGGCGGCGCGCTCTTACGCGTGCGCCCGGACGACGGCAAAATCATCGCCACCGACGAGCACGCTTATCCTGGAGGCGGTGAGTGCACCGCGTTGCCGTTCGAACAGGGGTTCGTCTTTGCGTGCAGCGAAGGCTCGGACAAGACGACGCTGTTCGCTTTCCAGCCGCCGTTTGCGCTGCGGGCAGTGCGCGAGTTCGAAGGCGCGCGTTACGTAGCTGCGAGCGGCAATGGCGCACTCGTGATTCGTGGCGGCTGCGCGCGAGGTGCGGGTGCCGAAGGGGCTTACTGCATCGCCGGTAAGAACGGCGATTTTCGCGAAATTCACGTGCGCGGGGACTTGGGTGTCGAGCGCGTGGTCGCGTTGTCGGACGGCCGCGTCGCGGTGATCGTGCCGCCGCGGCTCGGGGCGCAAGGGTTCCTCTCGTTGATCGACGCGCGTGGGAAAGAGCAGCGCGTGCCGCTCAAGCTGGCGCACGCGGAGTCGCACTCCGATTCCTTGCTCGACAATGGGCTGTGGCTCGACGGCTTTCAGGAGCTGCCCTCGGGAGCGCTCAGCGGCTGGGTCGCGGGCGCCGAGCCGTTCGCGGGCGTGCGCGTCGCGCTCGACGGCGCGGTCAGCGTGAGCCAACCGGAGTCGGGTATCGATCGTGCGCTGATCTCGGGCACGCACGCACTGGTCGTCGGTCGCACGGGTCGCGCGGTGGAAACCATCAATGGCGGTTTCGACTGGAGCGACGTCGAATTGCCGTCCGAGTTCGACGGCACCAAGGAACCGCGCGACGATGCGCGGCTACAAGGCTGCTCCGAGCTCGGCTGCGCCTTTGCCGGCTTCGTGCGCGTCGGCTGGCGCGGCGATAGCCCTGCGCCGCGCCTACGGATCGCGAAGCTTCCGAACGTGACGCCGCTCGGGCAACCCGGTGGTTCACGCTGGGTGCTCAATTGCGAGCCGACCGGCGAAGCGAGCGAGCCGAGTCTGCCGCAGCCGCCGAGCGGGCGCGGTCCGCAGCGAGGCGAAGATGCAGAGCCGCCTTGGGCGCCGTTCCTCGAGTTCGCGCCGCCGAAGCTCGCCTCCGGCGAAGTCGGCTACGACGCAGCCAGCAATGAAGCGAACTCGGCCGAGCTTCACGTCTATGCTTGGGGCGAGCGCGGCGCGGATTGGGGTCGCGCGGGGCACGCGCAGATCCGCGCGCTGGATCGTTTTCGCGTCGCCGGCGGTGCGTTTCAAAGCGCGGTCACGCACAGCCCATGGAACGACGCGACCACGGCGGCCGAAGCCTTCGGCTTCGACGGCAGCGGGAACCCGACCAACTTTCGCGGCGTGCTCGAAACGGGTCAGCGCTCGGGCATCGTGCTGGCGAGCTCGCGCGGGCTCTTGGATTTGTTGCTCTTCGACGAAGGCCGCAGTGTGACGCGCGTGCCGAACGTCGGCCGCTTCGGCCTCGGCATGTTGAGCAGCGCGACCAAGCTCGGGGATGCTTGGTACGCCGCGTCGTTCAACGAAAATCATGCCTTCACGCTGTCGCGCATCGAGAACGGCCGCGTCGAACGGCTCGCCGACTATCCCGACATTTCGCGAGAGCCCAGCACTGCGCTGCTCGTGCGCGGCGTTCACGGTGACGCGCTCGGCATTTGGGTCGCCGCGCTCGGTTGGTACTTGTTCCCGATCGATCCGGAAACCGGCTTGGCGAGCGCACCACTCTATGAAAGCCCGGCAGATCTCGCGACTATGCCACCCGCGTGTGCGCCCAACGCGGACGGCTTTTTGCTCACCGATCACCTCTCGCTCGAACCAACCTTGCGCTTCCCGCACGGCCTCGACGGCACGAGCGCTCGCCGTGTCGCCGCGCAATTCATTTGGTCCGCGCGTGGCTTGTGCACGCGTGCGCTCGCTGCCGACAGCGAAGGCAGCGTGAAGCGCGCGCCGAGCGCGGCGCGCGAATCGAACTCGCGCGCCCAAGTGCCGCTCACCCTGACCGAGCGAAGGCCCGAAGGGCGGCGCTACGGGTTCATGTGCGCGCCGTAGCGCGATGGCGCGTCCGGTGCGGCTGAACCGCGCTCGGCGCGTCTCACCCCGAGATGTTGCGGCATTGTTTTTTTTCAAATTCGGACCGCTCGCCGTAGCAGCAATTCAGCCGCGTCGTACTCGCGCGCGGGAGCAAATTTCGGGGCAGCGGAGTTTGCTTTTTCACGCCCCTGCTGCTACGAATACTTCGTCCGCGTAGAGCGAGGCTGTCCCCCCCCCGGCCCCTTTGCGCGGACACTATTTTTTGTGGCCTCGTGAGTTGTGGCGCGAGCGTCCACCGGGCACGGGCAGCTCGACGCGGTCAGCTTTTCTGAAGCTTCGCGGCCATCGCCTCACCGAGCTCGATCGCACGTCGTGTCGAAACCTCGACTGCGTCGATCAACGTGCGGCGCAGGCCGCCCGACTCGAGCGTGTGAAGGCCTGCGATCGCTGTGCCGCCGGGGCTCGTCACCATGTCTTTGAGTCGGCCCGGATGTTCGCCGGTTTCGAGCAGCAATTTGGCCGAGCCGTACACGGTCTGCGCGGCCAATAGCAACGCCGTTTCGCGGTGTAAGCCGACCTTCACGCCGCCGTCCGCGAGCGCTTCGATGATCAACATGATGTACGCCGGTCCGCTGCCGGAGAGTCCGGTCACGGCGTCGAGCAGTGTCTCGTCCAGCACGACCGTGCGGCCGATCGCGTCGAACAAGGCTTTGGTGAATTTGACGTCTTCGGGTGTCGCGCGCGTGCCGGCGGAGATGCCGGTCGCGGCCGCGAGAGCAATCGCCGCGGTGTTCGGCATCGCGCGCACCACGTGTGTGCCCGCGGGCAAGCGCGCTTCGAGCGCGCGGATCGGCACACCCGCGGCGACTGAAATCACGAGCGTGTCCGACGAAAAATCTCCACCGAGCTGATCGAGCACGCGATCGATCACCTGCGGCTTCACCGCCAAGACGACCACGTTCGCCCAAGCCAAGAGCTCGCTGTTGTCGGCGTGGGTCTTGATGCCGTAAGTCTTCTCGAGCTCGGCGAGGTGCTCGGCGCGCACGTCGCTGCCGCGGATTTGATCGGGCGTGAAGCTCTTCGAAGCGAGCATGCCGCGGATCATCGCCGAAGCCATGTTGCCCGTGCCGAGCATGCCGATTTTGCGGTCTTTCATCGAATCTCCTGCCTTTCGAGCTCGAGCCCGAAGTCTTGTACCAGCACCTGCCGAAGCTCTTGCGCGTCGCGCGCCGAAACTACGCCGCGCGGCAACGCGCGCTGATCGACGGGCGCGAACCAAACGGCCTGCGCGCCCGCGCGGTGTGCGCCCATCACGTCAGCCTCAAAGGCGTCGCCCACGTGCACGATTTCAGAGAGCGGCAAATCGAGCGCGCGCGCCGTGTGCTCGAAGATGCGCGCGTCCGGCTTGTCGATGCCGAGCCGCCCCGAATCGACGATCAGCCGGAATGATTTCTCTTCACCGAGCTCGGCCAATAGCTGCGCAAGGCGACCTTCGGAATTCGAAATGATCGCGACCGGAATGCCTCGCGCGACGAGCTCGTGCACCAGCTCGAACATACCCGGGATCGGTCTGCGCCAGAGATTCACCGAGGGCTGGGCTGCCCAAAGCTTTTGCGCCATCTCCTCGGCGAAGCCCGCTTGAACGGCGCCCGAGGTCGCGTGGAGCCCGCCCGCGCGTAGGAATTCGAGCATCATGCGCATCCACGCTGCGGCGTGTCCGAGCGATTTTGCGGCCCCATATGCTTCCCAAGCGACTGTGCCGGCAGCACTGGCGGCCTGCGCGTCGAGCTCTCCGCCGAAACTTCGTGCGCGCTCCGCGAGGAAGTCGTGATCGAGCTCCGCGAGGGTTTGTCCATAGTCGAACGTCACCGCGCGTACGCGCGCTACGCGCGCTACGCGCGCGTCAACCAAAGAGACCTCGCAGCTTCTCGAGGAAGCTGTGCTGTTGCGGCTGCACGTCTTCGCCGAGCTCGCGCCCGAGCTCTTCGATCAATTCGCGCGCGCGGTCGTTCAAGCGCGATGGTACTTCCACCGCGACCTCGACCAATTGATCGCCGCGTCCGCTGCGGATGCGATACGGAAAGCCTTTGCCTTTCACGCGCAGCACCGCGCCCGATTGCGTGGACGGCGGCACGCGCACTTTGAGCTTGCCGCTCAAGCTCGGTACGTCGATTTCGCCGCCGAGCGCGGCTTGCGCGAACGTGATCGGCACTTTGCACACGACGTCTTCACCCACGCGGCGGAAAAATGGGTGCGGCGCGACTTGGATCACGAGCTCGAGGTTGCCCGCGGGTTTGTCCTGGCGCACGCGATTGCCGGCTTGATTCACGGTGCGCGTCGCGCCGTCCTCGATGCCCGCCGGAATTTCGACGGCCAGCGTGCGTTCGTTCTTCGAGAGAGCTTTGCCGGCGCAAGTGCGGCACGGCGTGAGCACGACCTTGCCCGTCCCGCGGCAGCGCGAGCACGCGCGCTCGACCGCGATCGGAAATAGCGCTTGCTGGTAACGCACTCGGCCGCGCCCGCCGCACGCCGAACAGGTGTCCACGGGCGTGCCTGGCTCGGCGCCGCTACCCGAG
>DASYCL010000625.1:0-5268 GCA_036500245.1 Polyangiaceae bacterium
CGGTGTCTTCGATCGTCCAAGAGCCCGCGTTCCAGCGCACGACCGCGTGCGAGACGGAGACAGTGGCTTCGGGCATCACGATGTCTTGCCCACTGCGGCGACCGATCGTGATGGCCGGTTTGTCGAGCACGAACAGCGTGCCCGCGGCTTCGGGCGCGTTCGTGCAATAAGTGACGAGCAGCGCTTGCGACGAAGGCGCGAACGATTCACTCGCGGCGCGACCAGGCGGCGCACCCGGCGCGATGCGTTCGCGCGGGATCTGTACTTGGCTCGTGGTCATCGAGCTCGGATTGAAGAAGCGCAGGTAGCGCGCGGTCGGGCGATTGGCGGGCTCTTCCGTCAAACAACGGAAAATTTGCTTCACTTCGTCGACCGACAAACCCGACGGCACGTCGAACATGATCTGCGAGCGCATCGGCTTGGCGCGCGGGCGATAGCCGGGCTCGGGCACGCGACAAGTCCACATTTCCCAGAGCGTGAGCCCGAGCGCGTACATGTCGTCTTCGGGGCTCGCGCCGCCGGAGCGCAGCCGTTCCGGCGCCATGTAGTTCGGTGTGCCACCGTCCGGAGGCGCGCCGGGACGACGTGCGCTGAGGCGCGCACGCTCCTGGGCAAAACCAAAATCCAAGATGATGGCGCGATCGTTCGTGACCATCACGTTGCCCGGCTTCAAATCGCCGTGCACCAAACCTTGCGCGTGAATCGCGGCGAGACCCGCGGCGACTTCGCTCGCAATTTTTCGGAACTCATCCGCGGTGTAGCCACCTTGAGCTTTGCGACGCCGGATGTGCGTGTGCAAGGTTTGCCCAGCGATGTGCTCCATCACCAGGATCGGTCCCCACGGGCTCGGCGCGAGATCGTGCACGCGGCACACGTTCGGATGACTGACGGAGCGCGCGAGTAAGAGCTCTTGACGCAGCGCCTCGTCGTCCCCGGGCATGCGCGATTCTTCGCGCACCACCTTCAACGCGCCGGGTTGTTGGGTGCTGCGATCGTAAGCGAGGAACACCTCACCCATGCCGCCCTTCCCCAAGCTCTGCCGGATCTCGTAGCGATCGTTGACGACGGTTCCGTGCCCTAACGGCGGGACATTTTTAGGGGGCTGAGCCATTTCGGAGCGTTGCGGGGGCGAGGCGGTAGCGTCCTCGATTTAGCGGCACACTGCAATCGGCTATCGCGACGGACGCTACGGCCGGCAGCACGAACGCGCAAATCGCAGGGAAATGCGCGGAAAAAACCCGGCTTGGGCGCGATTGGTACAAATCGCAGCGCAGCGCGCTCCAAACTCGGCGGACGGAGCCGCGAAACCGCGCGAGCGGCGCGGGCGACGAGCCGTTGTAAGTCCCGCTCGGGACGTGTTACACGCCCGCTCGGCCCGGTCACTCGACCGGGCTCGTGAACGCGGTCTAACAGGGAAGCCGGTGCAAAGCCGGCGCGGCCCCCGCCACTGTGACCGGGGACAAAGTTCGGCAAATCCACTGAGCGAAGAGCTTGGGAAGGGCCGGACGGCGGACGATCCGGCAAGCCAGGAGACCTACCGCGCGCGCGCCCGAGGCGCTCCATGCTGGAGCGTCGCGGTTCGACTTGCGACTCCGCGGGGTGCGGAGGCGAGGCGTCACCCGACCGCACGCGGTCGTCTGTCGTTCTTCCGCCGTCCCCGCGCGTCGCGCATACGCCACGCGAGTGGCACTCGATTGCACGGGCGGGCGGCTCGGCAATCAGCGGAGCGAACATGACGAAGTCTCATTTTTATTTGGGTTTGGTTTTGAGTGGTTGCATCGCAGCCGTCGCGTGCAGCTCGAGCGGCGACGACAGTGCGAACAACGGCGGGAGTGGTGGAACCGCGGGTAGCGCGGGAACGCATGCGGGCGGCACTTCGAGCGCGGGCAGTGCAGGCAGCGCTGGAACGCACGCAGGAAGCGCGAATGGCGGGAGTTCGGCGGCGGGAGCGGGTGCCGTCGCGGGGATGAATGCGGGCGGCAATGCGGGCGCGACGACGACTGAGGGCGGCATGGGCGGTGAAGGGGGTGCGCCCGTCGTGCCGCCGCCTCCTCCCGCTCCAGTCGATCCGAACGTCGTCGTCGTGACGAGAGCGAGCCCAACCACATTCAATCACGCGCTCGTTACCGGCACGGACTTCGCGACGCAGGGCGAAGTCGCAAGTATCAAGCTCGACTCGGGCACTATCGACGACAGCACGGTTTATCCCGATACGAAGGGCGACGTGGCCACGCAGAGCAGCGGCGGGCTCGGCTTTGCGCTGCAGCGCACTTCCGGCACAGTGAACCTGCTCGACGGTAGCAAGATCAAGACGACGTTCGACGTGAATGAGACCGGCAGCAAGACCGCGGTGGATGTCGCGAACAAAGCCTACGTCAGTTCGCTCAACTACAACTTCATCTCGATTTTGGACCTGCAGGCGGGCACCGTGGCGGATCGGATCGACATCAGCCAATTCATGGATCCGAAGGACGCCGACGGCAGCGTCAACACGAGCGCCGGCGCGTACGACTCGGCCAAGAAAATCGCTTACTTCGTGCTTGGGCGGATTGATCTGACCTCGTTCGATTCGAACTTTAACCTGCCGTGCAACGGCACCAAGGCGCTCGTGATCGGCATCGACGCGACCACCGATCAACTTGTCGACCTGAACGGCGCCGCGGACGGCGAGGCAATCTCGCTGTTCCTCGCCAATCCTCAAGCCGCGACGTTGAGCGCAGACGGCAAGTCGCTGACGGTCCTCGCTACCGGTTGCTACGACGGCGCGCAAGACAAGCAGGGCGTTGAGGTGGTGCACCTCGATACGGCTTCGAGCACTGTCGCCTATGCGCCGACCGATGGCAGCACCCCGAACGACTTGATCGTTCTCGATGGCGGTCAAGCTCTGATCCAAACCGCCTTCGGCGCGAAATACAACAAACTCGACCTCACCACCGGTGTACTCGGTGCTGAACTGGAGCATATGCCTGACGGGGCTGCCTTCGACGGCACGGATTTGATCGGCGTCACGCTCGACACGCCGAACACTGTGGTTCGATACACGGTCGCGACCGACACAGCGACGACTGTCGTAACCTCGCCGTGGACCGGGACATATATCTACACGGCACCGACGACGTTCACTCCTTGAGTCGCAAGCACTCGAGACGTACCCGAACCAATCCAAGCACTTGACGATCGGTTGATCGCTCGGGTGCTTGGATTGGGCAAGGCTGCACCGGCTGCTCCTTGCTAATCGGCGGTTCGAGGTCTCGCTGAATCCGCGATTCGCGCTGCAGATCCCGATGCTCCGGCACGGGTAGTACGCGCTCGACTCGCGCGTCGCTTGTACGGGCCGGAGATTGCGGCCCGCTCGTTCCCGGACATCGAGCTCGATGTCGGCTGAGGTCGGTGAGAACGCGATCGACATCGCGCTGAAAGTCGCGAGCGCGTTGACTCTGGTTGAGGCGGAGTATTTCATCGGAGGGAGTTTGGCCAGCTCGCTCCAGGGCGAGCCGCGCGCCACGAACGACATCGATTTCGTGATTTCGCTGCCGGCGGGGCGAGTCAACGCTCTTCGCGATGCGCTGGGAGAAGATTTCGAAGTCGATGCGGACACGCTACGAGATGCGGTCCTGCACGCGCGCTGCTCGAACGCGTTCTACCTGCCCGTCGTCACCAAAATCGACTTCTTCGGACGCGGCTACGACCCATTCGACGAAAGTGAATTCTCGAGACGGCGCGCGACCGTCGTTCGCGCGAGCGGGGAGTCGTTGGTGATCAAGAGTGCCGAGGATACCGTGCTCCGCAAGCTCCTTTGGTTCCGCGAAGGCGGTTCGGTCTCCGAGAAGCAGTGGCGCGATATCGTGTCCGTCCTCCGGATTAGCCAGCTCGTTATCGATGACGCCTACCTTGACTCGTGGGCAGCTCGCTTGGACCTCGCCCAACTGCTGACTCGTGCCAAAAGCGCTCGGAGCCCCGACCTATCGAGTCGATAGGCGCGCCGGCAGATGAATTGGTCGGGACGAAATTATAGCCCGCAAGCGACCACTACGCTCGCAGCTCACATTTCGATGCACGCATAAACTCCTCAATTCGTTGCGAGCAAACTCCGCGAGTGGCATCTCCGTCTCATTGCCGACTATGAGCGAAGTGCTATGTTTTGTACGTGGCCCGAGTGTTTTCCGCGTTTGGTTTTTGCGTGTTCGCCGCGTTCGCGAGCATCAGCACGGCCTGCGCGGAGCGCGCGATCGAGCCGCCGCAAGCGCCGGAGCGCGTCGTCATCGACACGCGAGTCGCGCCCAAGCACGAGCGCCACGAAATGCCGCGCCTCATCGCGCCGCCGCCCGCGTACGGCAACAAGATCGTGATGGCGCACGCCGAAGCGCACCGCCAGACGAATTGAGCGTGGTGAGCTCGCGCCGACCGCGAACACGGCTTCTTTTCTATTGATGGTCACGCATCACGTCGCGTGCCGTCAAAGCCTTCGGCGTCGCGCGGCGGCTTTCGAGACTCACCCAATCTCGACCAGCACCGGAATATGATCCGACGGTTTGTCGAGCTTGCGTGGCGCTTGGTCCATGCTCGCGCTCGTACAACGTTTGGCGAGTGATTCGGACAGAAACACGTAGTCGATGCGCAAGCCCTCGTTCTTGCGATAGCCGCCGCCGCGATAGTCCCACCAGCTATATTGGCCGCCTTCTTTGTGGTGCAGCCGATAGGCATCCGAGAGGCCGAATTCACGAACGCGCGCGAGGGCTTCGTGTTCCTTCGGATGAAAATGCGTTTTGCCGCGAAAGGCTTCGGGATCATACAAATCGCGCTCGTCGGTCGCGATATTGAAATCGCCGCACACGAGCACGTCGGTGTTCGGGTTCGCACGCGCGTCGAGCGTCTCGCGCAAACGACCGAGCCAGGCGAGCTTTTCGACGAACGAGGGCGAAGCCACCGATTTGCCGTTCGGCACATACACCGAATAAATCTGGATCCCGGCGATGCTCGCCGAGATCGCGCGTTTGTCGGCGCCGTCTTCTTCGCCGAGCAAGCCGAGCTTCAAATCCTTCATCGGCAACTGAGAAAGAATCGCGACGCCGTTGTACGAGAGCTGCCCGCTCATCGCGACGCCGTAACCGAGGCGCACGAATTCGTCGGTCGGAAAGTCGTCGTCGGTGACTTTCGTCTCTTGCATGCACAAGATGTCGGGCTTCACGCGCTCGACCCAATCGAGCGCGTGGTCGAGCCGCGCGCGGATCGAGTTCACGTTCCAGGTGGCGATTTTCACGGCTCCGC
>DASYCL010000626.1:0-1836 GCA_036500245.1 Polyangiaceae bacterium
CGAGCCCGTGCCTGCGTCGCGCACGGCACCCCCACCCCCACTGCTGATCGACGTGACGCCGCTCACGCTCGCCGTCGAAACCGTGAACGGTTTCTGCGATTCAATCATCGAGCGCAACACGCAGGTGCCGTGCGAACGCACGCGCGTATTCGTGACCGCGGTCGACAATCAGACGGTGGTGCGCGTGCGCATCGCGCAAGGCGAATCGAGTCGCTTCGGGGAGAACACGCTGCTCGGCGAAGTCGAGCTCGCGGGCCTGAGTCCGGCGCGCCGCAGCGAAGTGCAAATCGCGGTCAGCTTTTCGCTCGACACGAACGGCATGCTCAACGTGAGCGCTCAAGAAGTCGCGACCGGTCGAGCCACGAGCGCGACCGTGCGCTTGGTCGCGCTACCCGACGCGAGCGACATTGCCTGGATGACTCAGCGCAACGCCGCGCGCCAAATCTAAAGCGATGCTCGCCGACGAAGCCGACATCGAGCGCGTCTACGAGTGGGCCAGCGTGCTCGACCACTCGAGCTACTACGAGCTACTCGGCGTGCTCGAGATCGCCGACGACGCGAGCATCAAGGCCGCGTTCCACGACTTTGCGCTCGCTTTTCACCCCGACGCGCACCTTGACTACGACACCGATACGGCGGTGGTGTGCCGGCGCGTGTTTCAACGCGGGGCCGAGGCGTACCGCGTGCTGTCGCATCCCGAGCTCAGGCCGCGCTACGACTTGGCGCTCGCCAAAGGCCAATTGCGGCTCGGGGGCAGCGATGTCCCTCGTGTCGCCAATGTCGGTGTGGGCGCCAAATCTTTGGACGAACTGTGCAAGACCGCGTCGGCGCGGCTGTATGCGAGCCGGGCCGACGCACTGATTTCCGAGGGCGATCTCGCCGGTGCCAAGCGCGAATTGATGCTCGCGCTGCGCGAAGACGGCGAAAACCCCGATCTGGCCGAGCGGCTCGACGCGCTGGACCTCGCGCTCTTCGCGATGGGCGCCTGAAACCGCGCGTTGTAATTTTCCGACACCAAAGGCACAAGCTGTTGCCGGGTCGAAGGTTCAGAACCCTGCGTGGGGTCTAGCGATCTGCCGCAGGAATGATAAAAGAGTGGCCCGACTCGGGCTCCCGTCGAGACCGAAAATTGAACGTATGCGTAGCCATTATTTAGGCTATTGCTCTGGGAACCGACGACGCTCAGGCGTCACGCCGCACCGAAAGCGCATCTCGCGAGGCTGATTGTGAAGATTTCCTGTCCTGCGTGCCAAGCTAAATATTCGATTGCAGACGAGAAAGTCACCGATCGTCTGGCGAAGATTCGCTGCCGGAAATGCGGCGCAACAATTGTGATCGACGGCAAGACCAACCCGGCAAACGTTTACACCGCGGCGGGCGAAGCACCGGACGCAGGAACAGCAGCAGTGGAGCAAGACAGCGGCATGCAGTACTCAGTTGACTTTGGCGAAGGCGATCAGCGGAGCATGACGATCGCCGAGCTCGTTGCAGCTTACAACTCGGGCCAAGTTACGGCCGAAACGTACCTTTGGGCGGACGGCTTCGCGGATTGGAGAGCGCTCGGCGAAGTCGAAGAAATCGTCGAAGCGTTGCACGCGGCGAGCGCTGCACCCGCGGCGGCACCGGCTCCAGCGCCTTCGCCTTGGGGCGCTTCGTCGCCCGCGGCCGCATCGCGCGCGGTGTCGAACGCCAAGGCGTCGTCCTTGCCCGACAGGAACAGCCGCGAGGCGATGTCGGCGCGCAGCCGGTCGATCTCGCCCGAAGTGAACAGGCGCTGCGCGTCATCGCCCTCCAGCAGCTTCAGCGCCTGGACGTGCGAATCGCGTTGCGCCAGCA
>DASYCL010000627.1:0-3292 GCA_036500245.1 Polyangiaceae bacterium
CGCAACCTCGCGAAGTCGGTGACGGTGGAATAAAACGGGGCACAAAGCAGAACTAGGTGAGCGACGAAGCGAGTCGCTCACCCAGTGATCTTGCCCTGCGCTTGCACAGTGCTTGGCCGCCCGCGCGCGAGCAACGCGACGGGCGCCTGTTCACCCCTTCGGGTGTCACGAAGCGCGTCGGTCGGTTTTAACGTGGCCGCCTCTCTTTCCAAAACCGTGATCAGCCACGCGAGGCCTGGCTCTGTATTATTTCTGACTATTCATCACATCTCTGGGATGTTTTTGGGGCGCTACGCGAAAATCAGCGTTTGGCCGCTCGCGCGACTAGCCGCGCGACGGGCGCCTGTTCGGTCAGTTCTAACGTGGCCGCCCCTCTTTCGAAAACCGTGATCAGCCGCGCGACCCTGCTGGCTTTGTTTTATTTCCGGGCATTCGGCTGCCAGCCTTCGCGCGCGCTCCGGCGCGAAAGAAGAGGCAGATGCGAGCGCGAAAGAGAAGAGAGGACGAGGACAAAAGACCTGGTGAAAGAGGCAGGACTGTTTTGTTTGGGGGTGCTCCTGGGCGACGGTGCTCGAAATAGATCAGTCCCTTGTCATCAATTCGCGAGCGCTCACCAAGTCACAGCCTGCGAACCACGCGCGAAGCGCCAAAGTCCGACCAGGGCGGCGGCGTTGAGCACCACGAACGTACGTGCGAGTGAACCGAGCCGACCCGCGCGTGAACCGAGTAGCGCCAAGCCGTAGAACGCGAGTTGGCCGAGGGCCAGCGTGCGCCAAAACACGATTGCGAGGGGTGCATCATGCGGAGCGCTGGCGAGCGCGAGCGACGACATGAAGAGCAGTGCCAACGCCCACGGGCACACGAGTCGCAAGAGTTTGTGCGAGAAGAGCTGGAACCAGAGCGGATTTCGGCCGGGCACGAGCAGCCACGGCATTAGCGCGACGAGCTGGTAATTGCCGGCAAGCGTGCGCACTTTGCGCCCGAATTCGCGATCGTCGTCGTAGGCTTCGTCGTAGGCCTCGGCCTCGTCGGAAAAGACGATGCGCTTTTTGCGGCGCGCGATCGATAGTGGCACGAACATGTCGTCGAGCAGCGTTTCGCTCGGCAATTCACCGAAATCCGCGCGTCGCACGGCGTACAGGCTGCCGCTCACCCCGACCATGCTGCCGAGCCGCGCTTCGGCCGCGCGAATGAACTTCTCGTAGCGCCAATATGCGCTGGCGCCGGTGTTTCCAGCGAGCACCAGACTGCCTGAGACGCAGCCCACCTTCGGATCGGAGAGCAGGCGCAAAAGTGAACGCACCGCATTCGACGCGAGTGGCTGGCGCAGATCGGTCATGATCAAGACGTCCCCGTGGGCTTCGGCGCACAGGCGATTGAGCGCTGCGGGTTTGCCGCGCCGCACGGGATCGGAAAAGACACGCACGCGCGCATCGTTCGCGGCAAACGCTCGGGCGACGGCTTCGGTGTCGTCGGTCGAGCCGTCCGAGTAGACGAGGATTTCGAGTTTCTCCCGCGGATACGCAAGGGCATTCAAGCTCTCGAATTTGGCGGCGAGCAGCTTTGCGCCGTTGTGCACGGCCATGCACACGCTGATCGACGGCTCGAAATCGTCCCTGCTCGCGGTGACTCGTGGGGCGACCCGCGCCCACAGCGCGACGAGCAGCGGATAGCCGGCGTACGTATATAGAATGACGAACAACGCCGAGAGCGCGATGATCGTCACTCGCCCGCGCTCCCGACGATGTCGCGCGTTTCGACCGAGTGCGCTTTCTGCCGCGCGCGTTCGGCGATCAAGCGCTGGTACAGGCCTTCGTACTCTTCTGCCATGCGCTGCACCGTGTGGCGCTCGAGCACGGCGTGGCGCGCCACTTCCGCGACTTCGGTCGCGATCGCCGGGCGTGTCGAGAGAAACGCGAGTTCGGCGGCGAGCGCAGGTTTGTCGCGCGGAGGCACCAAAAAGCCGGTCACGCCGTGCTCGACGATGTCCGGCACACCACCGACCGCCGTGCTCACGACCGGCAGGCGCATCGCCATCGCTTCGAGGAGTACCAGCGGCAGGCCTTCACTCCGTGAGGTGAGTGCGAACAAGTCGAACGCCGCGAGCAAGTTCTCTGCGTCAGTGCGCGCGCCGGGCATGTGCACGAACGCGGACTTCCAGGTCGCGGCTGCGCGCAAATGCAATGATTCGCGCTCCGGACCGTCGCCCACGATCACGAGTTGGCGCTCGACGCTGAGCAGTGGCGTCATCGCGTCGATCAAAAGGCTCTGATCTTTCTCCGGCGAAAGCCTTCCGACCGTGCCCACGACCCAAGCATTTTCCGGGATGCCGAGCTCTTCCCGCGTGCGGCGCCGGATTTCCGGGCGCGGCGTGAAGCGCACCGCGTCGATGCCGTTCACGATGACGTGCAGTCGCTCGGGTGCACACTCGTGTTCGGCGCGCGCGATTTCGCCGAGCGCGGGCGTGACCGCAACATAAGCATCCACCCAACGCGAGACCATGCGCCGCAGCCATTTGCGCCGCCCGATGTCCGGGTTTCGTCCGTGCTTGGTGTAAACGCTCGGAATGCGCAGCAGCGCAGCGCTCGGCGCGCCGTAAATCAGCGCGTGTGGGTTGTGACTGTGGAGCACGTCGACGCGCTCTTTCAGCAGGCGCCGCGCGAGTCGGAAGGGGAGCGAGGGATCGAAGCCCGGGCCTTTGGGTACCGCGTCCGTCTCGACGCCGGCGTCGCGGAAAGCTTGATCCAGGCGGCCCTGCGGCGCGGG
This sequence comes from Polyangiaceae bacterium, assembly GCA_036500245.1. Taxonomy (GTDB): domain Bacteria; phylum Myxococcota_A; class Polyangia; order Polyangiales; family Polyangiaceae; genus PMG-095. The sequence continues at coordinate 2,767 of DASYCL010000627.1, forward strand.
CGCGAGCGAGATCGCGAGCACGCGATGGCCGGCCTGGCGTTGCAAGGTCGCGAGATCGAGCGCGACTCGCTCTTGTCCACCGAGCTGAAATGACGACAAAACGTGGACGATCGTGAGTGCGCTCATCGGCCGGCTCCGCGCAACATGACCCACGGTGTTCTGAGGATGATCGAGAGCTCGGTGCGAATGAAGGTGTCGAAGCGATCGAGCGCGGCGACATAAGCCAAGTCGAGCAGCAGCTTCGTGCGCATGTCGTCCGCGAGCGCGCCGCGAGCTGCTTCGAACTGGAACGGATTCGTGAGTGACGCTTCGTGTTCGGCGAGGAAGCCGTCTTCCGGCGCGCGCCCGGAATAGGTCAGCGATACTTGCGCTAGGCCCGTGATGCCCGGCTTGCAGTCGCGCATGCGTTCTTCGAAAAAAGGAATCGCGAGCGCGAGATTTTCGAGTAGCTCCGGTCGTTCCGGGCGCGGACCGACCAAACTCATGTCGCCGATGAACACGTTCCACAATTGCGGCAGCTCATCGA
>DASYCL010000628.1:0-3830 GCA_036500245.1 Polyangiaceae bacterium
GACGCTCCCGTCGTCGTGTGGCTACGAAAAAGGCGCGATCAAAATGTCGGATCTACGTTTAAGCGCGCTGTTCTCGGATCACCTCGTGTTGCAGCGCGAGCGCGACAATCCGATCTGGGGTTGGGATCGGCCGGGGCAACGCCTCACGCTGCGCGTGCTGGGCGTGGCCGGTTCCGAGTTACGCCAAGCAGTCGCCGCGGCGGATGGCAGCTTCACGTTGAGTTGCCCAGCGCTACCCGCGGGCGGCCCTTACGAGATCGAGATCATGGGCAGCCAGACCGTGACGGTGCGCGACGTGTTTTCGGGCGAGGTTTGGCTGGCTTCCGGGCAGTCGAACATGGAGTGGCCGGTGGGCGCTACGCGGGACGCCGAGCAAGCGATCGAGCGCGCGAATCTGCCGGCGCTGCGCCAGATCAAAATCCCGCGCCGCGCATCCCGCATCCCCGAGCGCGACGCGGACGCGCGCTGGGAAGTTTGCACGCCGCGCACGGTCGCCGAATTCTCTGCGGTCGCGCATTTCTTCGCCACGGAGCTGCACCAACGACTCAATCTGCCGATCGGCATCATCGATGCGACTTGGGGCGGCACTTCGGTCGACGCCTGGGTGAGCACGGACGCGCTCAGTGAAGTGGACGCAAGTGTTCCCACGCGGCTCGCCGAGCTCGACGCGCAAGCCCGCGATTTGCCGCGGATCCGTGAGGCTTACCTGGAGCGGCTCAGCGCTTGGGAGCGCGCCTCGTTTCCCGCCGATCCGCCGAACCTCGGTTTCGCTCGCGGCTACGCGAACTTGGATTTCAACGATCGCGACTGGCGTGTGCTCGAATTGCCCGCGCTCTGGCAGCGCCACGGCATGCAGTTCAACGGCGTGGTCTGGTTTCGTCGTGAGCTCGAGCTGCCGAGCGGCAGCGAGCACGATCTGTGGCTCGAGCTCGGCGCGATCGACGATTTCGATCACACCTATTTCAACGGCACGTTGATCGGCAGCCACCCGGACAAGACGCCCAATGCATTCCAACTCAAGCGCCGCTACCGCGTGCCGCGCGCGCTGATCCGACCCGGCAAGAACGTGATCGCGGTCCGCGTATTCGATCATTTCGGAGAGGGTGGCTTCGTCGGACCTCGGCAAGCGATGTTCATCGAAGCCGCGCAGGGAGCCTCCGAGCGCATCTCGCTCGCTGGGCCCTGGCGCATTTGCGTCGAACACGAGATCCCGCTCGTCTCCGGTGAAATCTTCGCGAGCTGGCCGCAAGCACCGCTAGCTCTCGCGCCGGAAAGCGCGCCGGGCACGTTGTTCAATGGCATGTTGTCGCCGCTCTTCCCGTACGGCATTCGCGGAGCGATCTGGTACCAGGGTGAGTCGGATGCAGACCGTCACGCGACGTACGCGGCGCATTTCCGCGCATTCATCCGCGATTTGCGGCGGCATTTCGCGCAGGACCCGCTGTGGTTTCTGTTCGTGCAGCTGGCCGGCTTCCGAGCATCCGGCACTTGGCCGATGCTGCGAGAAGCTCAGGCCAGCGCGCTCAGTGAACCTTGCGCCGGCATGGTGACGGCGATCGACATCGGCGAAGCACGCGATATTCACCCGCGCAACAAGCGAGAGGTCGGATCTCGCTTGGCTCGGCTGGCGCGCGCGAAGGTCTACGGCGAGCCGACGCTCGAGGCCGAAGGTCCGACCTTCGAGCACATGCAGGTCGAAGCCGCGCGCGTCACCTTGCACTTCAGCCATGCAAAGGGGCTGCGCTCGCGAACGCCGGGCGCGCCGCGCGGTTTCGAAGTGGCCGCCGCCGATGGCATCTTTCACGAGGCGAGCGCACGAATTCACGGCGACGAAGTCAGCCTCGAATGCGCCGCCGTGCCCGAGCCCGTAGCCGTACGTTACGCTTGGCATGACGATCCCGACGCCACGCTCGAGAATGAGGCCGCGCTGCCGGCATTGCCGTTTCGTGCTCAGTTAGCCGTCACGCGCGCCTAAGCCTCACGCGGCCCACAAATGTTGCGCCGCGTACGCGCGCCAAGGGCGCCAATTTTCGGCGCGCGCCAGCACCTCGGAAGCGTTCGGGCGTTTGCCGTGTTCGTCGCAGAGCGCGCGCAATACTCCGAGATCGCTGGCGGGGAACGCGTCGGGCTCGCGCAGCTGGCGAAGCGCGATGTACTCTGCGGTCCACTCACCCACGCCGCGAATCGCGCGCAGTCGCTCGACGGCTTGCTCGAGGCTCGAGCTGCCGCCGAAGAGTTCCGGATTTTCCAGCGCGGCGGCTGCCACGGCGGAGAGTGTCGCCGCGCGGCTCTTGGGCATGCCGAGTGTGCTCAAATCCGCATGTGCCAGCGCTTCGGGTTTGGGGAACAGCTGGCTGATGCCGGGCAGCGGCGCTGCGATCGGCTCGCCGTAGCGCGCCACGAGCTTCGCCGCCAAACGCGCTGCGGCGATGACCGTGATTTGTTGGCCAAGAACGGCGCGGATCGAAAGCTCGAAGCCATCCCACGCGCCGGGCACGCGTAAGCCCGGTCGCTTTTTGACGAGCGGCGCGAGCACCGGATCTTTCGCCAAGTGTTCGGCGATCGCCAGCGGATCCGCGGCGAGATCGAACATGCGCCGGAGCCGCGCAATGACGCCCGGCACGACCGCGAGCTTCGGCACGCGAATGCCGGCGCGGAGCGTGTTGCCGTCGCCCGGTCGCACCGAAATCGTGCCAGCCACGCCGTCGAGCCAGATCGCACGCGCGTAGCCATCCTGATTCACCCGCTCGAGCCCGGCGATCGCGCGCTGTTCGAGAAATTCCAGCATTTTTGGCCAATCGTAGGGCGGTTGATAGCGCAGCGAGAGGAGCAGCTCACCGCTCGTTGCGAGCGAAACGTCTGCGCCGCCGAGGCGCCGGAGCTGGCTCGGGGCGCGCCCGAACAAGCCAGTGAAGGCTTCGTTGAAGCGACGCACGCTGCCAAACCCGGAGGCAAACGCGATCTCCGCCATAGGCAAGCGCGTTTCGTGGATCAGTTGTTTTGCCAAGAGCACGCGTCTCGTCTGTGCGACTCCGATCGGAGACGCTCCGAGGTGCTCTTGAAATACGCGGCGCAATTGCCGTTCACCGATGCCGAGCCGCTCAGCGAGCGCATCGACATTGCCGCGGTCGAGCGCGCCGAGCTCGATCAGCGCGAGCGCGCGCGCGACCGTGTTCGATGTGCCGCGCCACGCGCCCAGATCCGGCGCAGTCTCGGGTCGACAACGCAAGCACGGACGAAAGCCGGCTTCCTGGGCCGCCGCGGCCGTCGGGTAAAAAATCACATTTTGCGAGCGAGGCGTGCGCGCGGGACACACCGGACGGCAATAGATCCCGGTCGTCTTCACGGCCGTGAAGAAGCGCCCATCGAAGCGCGAATCGCGCTGCCGGAGCGCGCGATAACAAGCGTCATGATCGAGATCCATGGCTTTTCGATTTGCCACGCGCCGCGGCTTCGTTCTAGCGGTTTTCGGACATGGACGTAAATTGCGTGTTTGGCGCGACCAGGTCCGAATTCCGCCAGCCGCGAGCGTAGCCGGGCCCGACACTGTGCATCGAGAAAGAGAGGAACGCATGCACACACAGCCTTTCGTGTTCGAGCACCTCGAAACGCCCACCGGCACCATGAAGCTCTTCAGCGACGAGCGCGGGCGTATCCGCGCGCTCGATTGGCAAACCCACGACGCGCGCACGGAGCGACTGCTCGCTCGCTACTATCGCCACGCGCCGTTCAGTTTGCACGCAGCCACTCGCGAATCGAAAGCAAAGCGCGCACTCCTCCGCTACTTCGACGGCAAGCTCAACGCGACAGACGAGCTCGAAGTCGTCTAT
>DASYCL010000629.1:0-2632 GCA_036500245.1 Polyangiaceae bacterium
AGCTTGCCGAGATCGCTGCCCCACTCGACCGGCAATTCGAGCGCAAAGGGTACGTTCGCGCTGGCAACATCGCGGCCCGCGTAGTTGAGCGCGAGCGGGCCGAGCTGCACCGAGTCGCCGGGCGCGACGAGAAATGCCGGCGTCGGGAGCGGGATTTTGCTGCTCCAGCCGGGCTTGAGATTCAATGTCGGTGCCGCGGCCCAGCGCTTGTGAAACTCGGCGAGCGGCGCGACGAACACGAGCAGCGCCGCGCGATCCTCTTTTTCGAGCGCGCCGCTCTGCGGCTTCACGCTCGGCGTTTGTCCGCTCAAAATGACATCGTAAGTTTGCGGCGGATCTTGCGCGCTGTCCGAGCTCTGGCCGCCGAATTCGGTGTGCAGCGAGAGCGGCGTGAGCGTCACCTCGAGCTGATCCAAGGTTTGCGCCGAGCTTTTCACGATCTTGATTTCGACGCGCGCTTTGCCATCGAACGCGAGTTTGTTGTCTTCGCCCGGCGGCCCACCTTGAAGCTCGGCCGAGAGCGCGATCGAAACCTCGGCACGCAGCCGGTCGCCGACTTTGAGCGGGTCGTAACGCAACATGTCGCCCGCATCGGCGGCCTTTGCGGGTTCGGGTTTCGCCGCCGGCGCAGCTGACGGCGCCGGCTTCCCGGCTTCGCTGGTGCTCGCCACCGGATTCGCTTCGCGCTCGGCCGCGGCGGCGGGCTGCGCTTTGCGTGGCGCAGCGCTCGCTTCGGCCGGTGGCGCGTAGTCGCCACCGAGCGGCGCGCGGCTCGGCACGGGCGCGCAAGCGGCGAACGCGAGCGCGCCGAACGTCGAAAGCGTGCGACTTCGTCGCCCTGCGCGCGCGGCCATCAATTCAAGTATCTTGCCACGAGCTTTTGCAGCTTGTGCTGATCAAAGGGCTTTTCCAGGCGATCGTTGGCGGTCGTTTCCAGGAATTTGCGCGAGGCATCGGTGAATGCGCCGCCCGTGATGAAGATCGTGCGCTCGGCTTGGTCGGCGGCGAGCTTGCGCAGGCGCTCGTGAAACTCGACTCCCGTCGTGACCGGCATCATCAAATCGCAGAAGATCAAATCGAAGCGCTCGCCGCGCTCGAGCCGAGCCAGTGCATCACCGGCGCTCGTGAGCGCGATCACCTCGTGATGCTCAGCCAGCAAGCGCGACAAGGCTTTCGCGACCAACGTGTCGTCGTCGACGACCAGGATGCGTCCGCGCCGGACTTCGTGTCGCGGCGTTTGCTCGAGCGCGGCGTCGGCTGGCTCCGAAGGCGCCCCGGCAGACGGCAAGATCACGCGAAACACGCTGCCCGAACCGGGGCTCGACTCGACTTCGATCGCGCCACTCAGATCGCTCACGATGCGATGACAAATGAAAAGGCCGAGCCCCGTGCCCTCGCCGACGTCTTTCGTGGTGAAGAACGGCTCGAACAACCGCGCCATGTGCTCCTCCGGGATGCCGTGGCCGGAGTCTCGCACTTCGATCACGACGCGACCCGTGGCGTCCGTGCGCAAAACCAGCCGAATTTCGTTGGCGTCCGCCGCGCCTTCGCGGATCGCGTGCGCCGCGTTCACGAGCAGATTCAAAAATACTTGGCCGAGCCGCGCGGCGTTGCCGTTCACGGCCGGCACGCGTTGATATTCGCGCACTACGCGCGCGTGATGTTGCAGCTCGTTGGCCGCGAGCTTCAAGGTCGATTCCAGCACTTGCTCGATGTTGACCGCGCCGAAATGATCCTCGCCTCCACGCGAGGCATCTTTCAAGTCTTTGACGATGCGCTGCACGCGCGCCGCGCCTTCACGCGCTTCGCTCAGCGCCGAGACCCACTCGCGCGCTTGGCGTTCGCCGAGCCACGGCCCGTGCTCCGGCAAGCGCTCCGCGAGGTACTCGAGGTTCGCGATCACGTAGGTGAGCGGATTGTTGATTTCGTGCGCCATGCCCGCGGCGAGCGTGCCGACGGTCGACATGGTTTCGGTGAGTCTGAGCTGCGCTTCGAGTTTTTTGCGATCGCTCACGTCGCGCGACACACCGACGGTCATGATCACCCGGCCCTTGCCGTCGAAGATCGGTGATTTTACCGTGTCCACTTGCAGGATGCGGCCGTCTTTGCGCTCGAGCCGTTCGTCCGGCAAGAGCACGGTGTCTTGTGTGTCGAGCACGAGCGCGTCTTGCTCGAGTGAACGGTTGCGTTCGTCGGCTTTTGCTTTGGGGTTGTAGTCCTGGCCGGCCAAGTCCTCGTTGTTCGCGCCCCACGCTTCGCGTAGAGCCCGATTTGCCCAGATGATCTTCGAGCTCGCGTCCTTGACCAAGATCATGTCCGCCATCGCGTCGAGGATCTGGCGCTGACGATCTTCGGCGGAGGCGCTCGCGGCCGCGTCGCGCGTGCTGCGTTCGAGCAATTCCTCGGAGTGCCAAGCGACGACGGCCGCGCAGACCGCGGGCACGGTCGCGAACACGATCGCAATCGCGCAGTCGAAAATATTGAGGCCCGCGCCGATGAAGCTGGAGTCGTCGAGCCACGGCACGGCTCCCATGTGCCGCACGACGACGAGCAGGGCAGCCCCATAAACCAAAGTGAGCAGCGCGGAAAAAAGGCTCGCCCGCGCGCTGTAGCGCACGGCGCCCAGGCCGTT
>DASYCL010000630.1:0-7147 GCA_036500245.1 Polyangiaceae bacterium
ACTGGCTCGGCCGTCAGGAGAACCCATGAAGACCTCGCAAATAGCGGTTCAATGCTACACGTTGCGCGAACACCTCAAGACTGCGCGCGAGTTTGCCGAGAGCATGCGCAAAGTGCGCGCCATCGGCTACGAGGCCGTGCAAATCAGCGGCGTCGGACCAATCCCGCCGGCCGAGATTCGCCAGATCACGGACGGCGAAGGGCTGAAAATCTGCGCGACGCACGAACCGAGTCAGACCATCCTCGAGCAGCCCGACGCGGTGGTGGAGGTGCTCGGCACGCTCGGCTGCACGCTCACGGCCTATCCGTTCCCGCACGTCGCGCTGACTAACATTGCCGACCTTCAAAAGCTCGCGGACGGCTTGAATCACGCTGGCTCCGTGCTCAAAGCCGCGGGCATGACCTTGACTTATCACAACCATGAACTCGAATTCCGCAAGCTCGAACGCAGAACGATGCTCGAGATTTTGTACGAGCGAACCGAGCCGAGCTTGGTCCAAGCCGAGCTCGATACGTATTGGGTTCAAGCCGGCGGCGCCGATGTCGTGCGTTGGTGCGAACGCATGACCTCGCGCTTACCGATGATTCATTTGAAGGACTATGGCGTCCATCCGGTCGATCGAGCACCGGTGATGGCCGCAATTGGTGAGGGGAACTTGGATTTTCCGCGCATCGTCGCTGCGGCTGAACAGAGCGGTTGCCGCTGGTTCATCGTCGAACAAGACCGCGATTTCGACGACGCGTTCGCGGCGATCGAGACGAGCTTCAAGTACCTGAGCCAAAAAATCGCGAGTTAGAGCGGGCCCTCGACCGTGCCGTGCACGAATTGATGCACGCGCGGATCGCTTGCATCGCGTGCTTGCTCCGTCGTGCCTTCGAAAATCAAGCGCCCGCCGAGCATCATGCCGACGCGATCGGTGACAGTGAGCAGTCGATCCAAGTCGCTCGAGACCATGATCACGGTGGCTTTGGCCGAGCGCTGTTCGGCGCGGAGCAGATCGAAGATTTTTTGGCTGGTGACTGGGTCGAGGCCCGCCGCGGGCTCGTCATAGAGCACGATGGGTGCGCCCATGACCGTCGCGCGCGCGACGCCGACGCGCTTTTTTTGGCCGCCGCTCAAGCCCGCCGGCAAACGCGACTCGAAGCCCGGCAAATTCACGCGCGCGAGCCGCTCCGCGATGCGCTCGTCGATCTCGGCTTCGGGTAGATCGAACAAGCGCCGCAAGGGAAAGGCGATATTTTCCCCGACCGTCATGAAATCGAAGAGTGCGTTGTTCTGAAACAGCATGCCGATGCTCTTGCGGAATTCATTCAGCTGCATGTCGCCCATTGCGAGCACGTCTTGGCCGGCGACCGTGACTTTGCCGCGATCCGGACGCATGAGGCCGGTGATCATGCGGAGGAGCAGGCTCTTTCCCGAGGCGCCAGGACCGATCAAGCCGAACAAACATTCCGCTGGGACGTGCAGGTTCACGTCCGTGAGCACTGCGCGATCGAAACTTTTGCTGACGCCTTCCAGCGTGATCAACGCGCGCCTTGTGTCTCTGCGGCGCGCTGATCGGCAAGTCCGAGTTCCGCGCGTCTGGCTCGCGCCCAAACCAAGATCAACGCGGCGAGCAGGCCGAGGTTGAGCACCAACGCACCGCCAAAGATCGCGCGAAGCGGCAAAACCGAGCTGCGCGTCACGGTGACTGGGCCGAAACGCGCGAGTTCGTGTTCGGCTGGCCGCGGCGGTTCCGCCACCGGCAGCGAAACCACAGAGACTTGGCTCGGGATGAGCCCGGGGACCGCGCCTGCGACGAGGCGCTGCACATCACTCGACGAGATCGGTGGAGTCGCGCCGCGATGGCGGAGCAGTACGGACGCGGACGGCGGCAGCGGCGCTTCGTCCGGCGCGAGCGAATCTTGAGCCGGTACTGCCAAGTGGACGCGCACCGAAATCACGCCGTCGAGGCTACGCAGGGAGCGCTCGAGATCGCCTGCGATGCCAGTCACGACTTTGGCTTGTTCGGAGGTTCGGCTGGGTACGATCGAGCCTTGACCGAGTGTGTCGAGCACGCCGGGACTCGCCGGCGGCGGCAGGCTTTCGGCGCTCAGAATTGCGGCGGCGCTCGAGCCATCGTCGCGCGCGACGTCGACGCGCCAGCGGCCTTCGCTGTCTGGATCGCGCTCTTTTTCGGCCGCGATGCCGCCTTTTTCGAGCGCGACCACGGTGTGGTTCGCGTCGTTTTCGTCGAGCCCAACGGCGATCGGCACGTTGCACGCGACGAGCAGCGCGCACGTGATCAAGCCGAACCATCGGGCCATTGCGGCGCTCCCGCGTCGTGTCATTGCGTGGTCCCCCAACTTCCGAGTGATCAGAAAGCCGTGTGCGTCACGTCGAGCTTCGGGTTACTCGGGAAGCTGAGTCCGCGCACGCCCGCGGCGATGCACGACTCTGCGCCTCGATTGCGCGGGTTCGTGATCACCGTGACGCCCACAGCGCGCCCGTTTTGCACGGCCGCGCAGACGCTGATCTTGGTCGAATCCGGCACACCGCAATGCGCGAAATAGCGGCCGCTGTTCAAGATGGCCGAGTACTGCCCGGCCGTGATGTCTGCCTGCCCGCGCGGACCGCCGACGCTCATCTCTTCGTTGTAGGAGGCTTGCGCCGACTCACAGCTCTGCCCGCCACCCAAGATCGGGAAGGCGCCGTTATGGCCTACGACGCGGCCGCCACCGCCGCCCTTCTTCGACTTGCGGGAATTGAGCCCGGCGTCGGTTTCGATGTTCGATTCTTGGTCGACTTGGACGGCGACTTCGTCGTTGCGATTCGCGCGCACTTTGAGGAACCAGAGCCCGGCTACGATGAGCAAGGCGCCCACCCCCAAAATCCCGATGAACGCTTTGCCGCGAGTGCTGCGTGATTCAGCGACGACGACGCGCTCAATCGCCGCTTTCTCGGCTTTGATCTCGCGCGAGAGTTTGGCGTTTTCGGCGAACGGCGCAAACTCGTCCCAGTCCTTGATTGCGCGTTCGTCCTTGCTCAGCGCGTCGCGCACGACATCCACGTCGACGAAGGTGTGCGACGCGATTTGCTGGAGTAGCTCGACGGCGCTGAACGGACCGTGATCCATGCCGTCTTTCACGACGACGTAGCGCGGCCGCGGATCGCTCTCGAGTCGCGCTTTGAGCGTCGCGAGCTCGCTCGTCGCGTCGCCCGCGACGCGGCGTTGTTGCTGCACGACGGGCATGTCGTATGGGGTCGGGCTGCCCTTCGGAATCGGCGGCAGCATTGACATCGACACATCGACGTCGAAGTTGCTGTCGTGATCGAGATGCGACGTGTCCGCGGGCGGTGGCGGCGCGACGCTGCCGGGCGGCGCGAATTGATGCAGTGCTTGCGCGAGCGCGTTCAAATCGTCCGGGCGATGCGCGGGATCCGAGACCAGCGCTTTGGCCAGCATGGCTTCGAAATCCGGCGGCAAACCCGAGACGACTTCGCTCGGCCTTCGCATGCCGGGGCCGACGCTGAGACCCGTGAGCAGCTCGTACAGAATAGCGCCAAGCGCGAACACGCTGGCGCGCGCGTTTCCGGGCGTCGCGCCGCGCTCTTCGGGCGCGAGACACACTTTGTCGCGCGGCAAGAGCGGCGGCTTTTGCGCGAGCTGGGGCGCGATTTGATAAAACCCGTACTCGTCTTCGACCAAGCTCGACGGATGCAGATAGAGCTTGTGCGCGGCGCGATGCAGCTCAGCCGCTTGCACGCAGAGCGGCACGATGATGCCGACTGCTTGCTTGAGGTTGAGCTGAGTGCCGCGCGAGCGCAGTTCCTCGAGGCGTGCGCGAAGGGTACCGGGTGCAACCGCGGCACCGACAGGCAAGGGCGTGACCAGATGTTGTGCGCTCGTCATACAGGGCCGCGGATAGTACCAAAATTCCACGAGCCGCGAGGGGTCCGTCGCGGTGAACTATCTTTCGCTCGGGCGCGCGGGCCGGGTCAAATCGGCGTTTCGTCGGAGCGCACATCGCCATGCCAGGGATGGCGCCGCGGTCGGTAGCTGCCGTGGACGAACTTTCCCAATACTGGCGCGATGTTGGCTGCAATATCCGCGTCCCATTCGCCGCCATGAATGAAGTCGCGCACGTGGTCGATGCCGTCCAAAAGCGCAAATCCCGGGATTTTTTCAATGGGAATGCCCAAACGCTCGAGTTCGATTTCGAATTGATCGCGATCCACGCGCACGAAGCGCGCCTTGCCGAGCGCCTTCTGCATCTGCGCGTTGGTAAGTGAAGCGGCTACCCCGTCGCATGGCTTGCAATCGCGCGCGACGATCCACAAGACGAGGATTTCGCCTGCTGCGTCCGCGGCGTGTCGCTGCTTGCCGAGCTCGCTCGCGAAGTCGCCACCGAGATCGGCCAGCGTGATCGTACCGAGCGACGTGACTTCGGTGCTGAGCGTGCGCGACGCTCGGAGTTCCGGCCGTTTCGCGGTGCTGGGGGCTTTTGTTGGGTGGGGCGCCGAGGTCGGCGCAGCCCACGCGGTGGGGACCGGCAACGTCGGGGAAGGGGAAGTTGAAGTGGTCGGATGCGACGCCAAATAGGCGACTGCCGCCGCGACGCCGAGCACCGTCAAGGCTAGGTTCGCGCCGCCGAGCACGATTGCAGTCATGGCCAAGCCACGTCCGTTTTCGCGCCCTTCCGAGCGCGTGATCTCGCTGCGCGCGATCAGCCCGAGCACGATGCCGAGCAGGCCACCCATGCCCGCAAAGCAAACGAACCCGAAGATGCTCGCGAGCAAGGCGAAAATGGCCGTGCCGTTCGTCTTGATCGGTTCGCTCGGTACCCACGGCGCGCGCTCGAATGGGGCCGGGCTCTGCATTCAGCCAAGTATAGCTCGCCGCTTCAGCGCGCACTTGCGCTATGCTGCGCTTCGCATGCGTTTCGGCGTATTTCCGGCGCTATTTGCCGTCTTCGTCACGGTCCCGGCCTGGGCCGACAATGCGCCGACCAATTCGCCCAGCGGCGAACGCGGCGTGGAGCTTTCCGCGACGCAGCCCGAACAAGCAGCGGCGCGCGAGCACTTCCAGCGTGCGCTCTCGCTCTATCACGCGGGCAAATATCACGGCGCAGTTGCCGAGCTCCAAGCCGCGCTCGACTCCGATCCGAGCGGCAAAGATCTCGTCTACAATCTCGCGCTGGTCCAAGAAAAGCTCGGAGATTTCGCGGGCGCGATCACGTCGCTCGAACGCTTCCGCACCATGGAAAAAGATCCTGCGGAGCTCGAGCGCGCCGCACAGACGATCGAGCGCTTGAACGGCGCGCGGGCGGAACTAGAATCGCTCGGGCCGCGCGCCGCGGGCACGCCCGCGCCTGGTACCGCGCGCGTCCGCGGCCGGCTCGATTCATGGGTACTGGGCGCGGGCGGCGTTGCCGTTGCCTCGTTCTTGGTCGGCACCGTGTTCGGCATTCGTGCGCTCAGTCTCGATCCGAGCGGCGAATCGACTGGGCCGAACACCTCGTTCGCGAGCCTTCAAGATCGCGCCCATCGCGCTCACACCGCGGCCATCATCGCAGACGTCGCGTTTTCTACGAGCATTGTCGCCGGCGCGGCCGCGGCGACGCTCTACTTCGGGCGCTACGCGGATGCGCCTCAGCTTCAGGGACGTCTGCCAATGCCGTCGCCGCGCGTGACCGCGGCGTGGCTCGAGCTGCGCTACTGATGCGCCGCGCAATTCGCGCGCTCGTCGCGCTGGGCCTGTTCATCCTCGGGGGTTGCAGCCTGTGGGTGTCGGCCGAGCCTGAAGAAATCGGCTGTAGCGAGGAGGGCCGACTCGGTCCGCCTGCGTGCGGCGTCGATTTCATTTGTGCGCGCGGAGGCTGCATTCGCTGCGCTTCACGCGATATTTGCGGGGATGGCATCGACAATGACTGCAATGGCCGGATCGACGACGGATGTCCGGGCACGAGCACGGGTGGCGCGCCGAACACTCACAACCCAGCGCTTCCGAGCGGTGGCAGCGTGGCGAAATCCGCCGCTGAGGCCGGCGCCAACTAGCGCCCTGTCGACGACGCGCGGAGCAGTAACCCGCACCCGCGCCGAGCAGGCCGCGGCTTTTTCGAGGCAAAATGCGCTCTTGCCACGCGCGCGCGTCTAGGTAATGGAAGAGGAAGCGTCGGGCTCTCTTGCCGCGGCGCGAAAACCGATGCGCGCCGAGGCCGCAGAAGCGACGTTGCCGCCCTCAAGCCGCTCCCCCGCGGAGCGCGTTTGTCCGCGCTGTCGTAAATCGCCGGGCGCATTTCCGGGGCTCGTCAGTGCTGGCGTCGAATTGCCGCGTTGTCCGGAGCACGGACTGCCGTTCGTCGACATGAACGATGGCCCCGATCCATTGCTCGGCAGCACGGTCGCGGGGCGCTTCACGATTCTCGGGCGGCTCGGTAAAGGCTCGATGGGCGCGGTCTACCGCGCGCGTCAGGAAGCGGTCGGTCGCGACGTCGCGTTGAAGCTCGTGCGCCGCGATCGCGCGCACGACCCAGAAACCAAAGGTCGATTCGAGCGCGAAGCGCGGGCGATCAGCTCGCTGGTCAGTCCGCATACGGTCACCGCGTTCGACTTCGGTGAGGCCGAAGACGGCGCTTGGTTCTTGGCCATGGAGATGCTCGAAGGCGAAACCGTCGGCGAACGCTTGCGACGTGTCGGGCGCTTCGAATGGTCCGACGCCTTGCGCTTCGCGCGCGACGCCCTTCTGTCCCTCGCCGAAGCGCACAGCAAGGGCATCATTCACCGCGATCTCAAGCCCGATAATTTGTTTCTCTCACGCGTCCCGAGCGGCGCCGGCACGAGCGAGCACGAGATCTGCAAAGTCTTGGATTTCGGCATTGCCAAATGGTCGCGCGACGACGACGAATCCAAAATCGATCAGCTCGAGACACAGGCCGGAACCGTGTTCGGCACTCCGCGCTACATGTCGCCGGAACAAGCGCAAGGCGGCGCGCTCGACGCGCGTAGCGATCTGTATTCGCTCGGCGTGCTGCTCTACCAAATGCTCTGCGGTCGCGCTCCGTTCGTCGATGACGACGCGGTCGTCGTGATGGCGCGGCACATCAAGGATCCAGCGCCGCGCTTCTCGGAGATGAAGCCCGAGGTCGTCGTGCCGGACAGCATCGAG
>DASYCL010000631.1:0-3999 GCA_036500245.1 Polyangiaceae bacterium
TCATCGCGCTGCGAACACCAATAAGTTCTCGCTCGACATGCAAGTCCGAGTGATATCCGAAATGCTAGCGGGCTTGCACTACGCGCACGAACTGCCTGATTTCGACGGTCGGCCGCTCAACGTCGTGCATCGCGACGTGAGCCCGCACAACGTGTTCGTTACCTTCGAAGGCCAAGTGAAGCTACTCGACTTCGGCATCGCGAAGCTCAGCGGCTCGAACTTCGAAACCGCGACCGGCGTGATCAAAGGCAAGTTGCGTTACATGTCGCCCGAGCAGATTGCGGGCGAACCCGCCGATCGCCGCGTCGACCTGTTCGCCGTCGGCGTGATGCTGTGGGAGGCCACCGCGGGCCGAAAAATGTGGCACGGCGTGACCGAGCCCGTGATCATGAATCGCATTCTCAACGGTGAGCTGCCCGTTCTGTCCGAAGCGAAGCCGGACGTGAACCCCGAGCTCGTTCGCATCGTGAAGAAAGCGCTCGAGCTCGAGCCGAAGGATCGCTATCAAACCGCGCTCGAGCTTCAGGCCGATCTCGAAGCTTATCTCGATCAACAAGCCGCTAGCGTGCGCCTGCGCGATCTCGGCAAGGTCGTGACCGAGCTGTTCGCGACCGACCGCGCGGAAACGCGCCGCATCGTCGACGAGCAGCTGGCAAAAGTGACCGCTCTCTCGGCTGCGGAGTACGCCGCGACTTCGCCGGTGGAGTTGACGCACATCGGCACTCATACGGGCTTGTCCGCGAGCGCAACTACGGAAGCGCAGACCGTGCAACGCGGCCGAGCCTGGCGCTGGATCGTGCCGGCCGTCGTGGTCGTCGTGGCGCTTGCATCGTTCGCGATTTGGCGACGAGGCGCTGCGCCTGCGCCAGCGACGGACAAACCACTACCCGCGGCGACGACCGTGACGTTGAACGTGACCGCATTCCCCGCCACCGCGCGCTTGTACTTGGACGATCAGCCGCTGACCGCGAACCCGTTCTTTCAAACGGTGCCGCGCGACGATCGTGAGCACAACATCGAGGCCCGCGCTCCAGGTTACGTGAGCGAAGTGCGCAACCTGCACTTCGACCAGAACGCCAACATCGTGCTTCATTTGTCGGCCGCCCCTGCGCCTCCGCCGAACGCGTCGCCTGTTCCAAGCGCCGCTCCAGCGAGCGCAAAAACTCAAGGTGGCAGGCGTCCAAGCGCTAAGCAGGCAACGCCGAGCAAGCCGAGCGTCGATTGCAGTGTGCCGTTCACGCTCGACAGCGCCGGCGTGAAGCATTTCAAGCCCGAGTGTTTGTGATCGCGCGCTGAAACTCTAACATTCGCGTCGATGGCGCGAACGACAGCGAAAACGAGTTTCTCCGAGCAGCGGTTCGTGCACGGCGAGCAGCCGGACTTCGTGCTCGCCGATGCGGAGTTCGAGGATTGCTCGTTCGCGAAGCTCGCGCTGAGCGGTCAAAGGATCTGCCGTTCTCGCTTCTTCGATTGTGTATTCAGTGACTGTGATTTGTCGCTCTGCCGTTTGGTGGATTGTGCCTTCGTGCGTTCGAGGTTCGAGCGCTGCCGGCTGAGCGGGATCAATTGGTCCGAAGTGGAGAAGCTCGAGCACGTCTCGTTCGACGGCTCGCAGCTCAATGACACGACGTTCATCGGAGTAAAATTGGAGGTCTGCGATTTTTCACGCGCGATCGTCCATCGCGCTTCGTTTCGCGATCTCGGGCTGAAGTCGTGCCTATTTCGCGACGCGGATCTGAGCGAGACCGAATTCGTCAACGCCGACTTGCGCCAGGCGGATTTCCGCGGCGCGAGCGGCTACGTGATCAACCCAAAAGAAAACCGCCTCGAAAAGGCGCGCTTCTCCTTGCCCGAAGCGGTTCGCCTCTTGAACGGGCTCGGTATCTTGCTCGAGTGAGCCACGCGCTGCGAACTCGGCATGTAGCGCGTGGCGGCTTTGGACCAACACTCTGGCCTTTAATTTGCAGCTTCGTTCAGCATCGGCGTCGCAGCGGCGCCTCACTTACGGAGTACGCACGATGCTGACGATTTTGCTGATTGTATTGTTGATTGCGTTGCTCGGCGGAGGCCTTGGCCATTCACGCTACGGTTACGTGGGCTGGTCGCCGGCCGGCATCGTGATCGTGATTTTGATCTTGTGGCTGTTTGTCGGCCACCGCGTCTAGGCAAGATTTCACGCCGATACGCGCTCGGTAAGCGGCTATAATCGTTGATTTATCCGAGAGGGTGAGGTGCGCCCGGCCAGGCCAACCAGGGCTTGAGCCGGCTACGCCTTCCGAGCTTGCGCGTGTAAGGCCCCACGCATCGCGCCTATAAGGGTCGCCGGTGAGTGCGTGCGTGGATTGAGGCTTGGGTCGAGGGCGCGCTTTGGTTTGCGGCTACTCGGTGTGCTTTCGTGCGCGCACGCGGCGCGCGCACAATCCGTTTCAATCGACGAAAAGCCTGCCGCGCCGCCGCCAGCGGAGCCAGCCCCGCTTCCGCCGCCGCCTGTCGCGCCGCCGGCGCCAGTGATCCCGCCGCGCGCGATCGCGACGCCGATCGAATATCCGGAGGCTCAGAAGGGCGCGCAGGACGTCGTGCTCGAGCTCACCATTGGCAAAGACGGCGCGGTGCTCGATGCCAAGGCGATCAGCGGTGAGCCCGCGTTTGCGGCGCGCGCGATCGAGGCGAGCCGCGCTTGGCGCTTCGAACCTGCGTCGCGCGAGGGCGTGGCGATTGCTGCGAAGATCCGTTTTGCCGTGCGCTTCGAGCCGCCGTCCGCAGAAACGCCGCGCGCCGCGCAAGGCAACCCAACCCAACCCAACCCGAGCGCAGACTCAGCCGCGCCGAGCGCGCCAAAGCTGCAAGAGATTTTGGTGGTCGGCAAACGCGAGCCGATTCGGCACACGCTCGGTCGCGCCGACGTGCACGACATGCCGGGCGCGTTCGGCGATCCGTATCGCGCGATTGAAGCGCTGCCGGGCGTCGTGCCGATCGTGAGCGGTTTGCCTTATTTTTACGTGCGCGGCGCTCCGCCGGGGAACGTCGGTTATTTTTTCGACGGCATCCCAGTGCCGTATTTGTATCACTTCGCGGCCGGCCCCGGCGTGATCTCACCGGCGTTCGTCGATCACGTCGATCTCTATCCGGGCGCGTATCCAGCACGCTACGGCCGTTTCGCGGGCGCGATCGTCGCGGGTGAGATGGCGCCACCGAGCTATCGCTTTCACGGCGAGGCGACCGTGCGCTTGATCGATAGCGGCGCGACGATCGAAGCCCCGTTCGCGAATGGGCGCGGCTCGGCGATGGTCGGCGGGCGATTTTCGTACACCGCTGCCGTGCTCTCGCTGATCGTGCCGGACGTTTCGGTCAGCTATTGGGACTATCAAGGCCGCGTTCGTTACGACTTGTCCGCGCACGACAGCATCGAAGTATTGAGCTTCGGCGCCGGGGATTTTCTAGGTGACGTGGAGACAGACACGGTCACGAGCGGTCCGATCGGCTCGGTCGACGGCACTGAGCAAGGGCCGGTATCACGCCTCGAACGCCGCGAGAACACCGTGGTCGACGTGAATTTTCATCGCCTCGATTTGCGCTGGGATCATCGGCTCACCGGTGGCAATTGGCGCAACGCGCTGATGCTCGGCCTCGACGCCACCGGCGGCGACAACGACAACGTCACGGTGACCAATCGGATGATCGGCGCGCGTTCCGAGTACTCGCAACGGCTGAGCGACGACGTCACGCTGCGCGCCGGCGGCGATGCCCTGTTCGAGTCTCTGGCGCAAAAGGTCACCGGGCAAACGACGAACGAAGAGCCGAGCAGCGAGATGCCGATTCCGAATCAATCGAACGACAACAACGGCGGATTTCTGTTCGATCGCGCGCGCCGCGATTTCACCACAGGCGCTTGGGTCGACGGCGTGCTCGAGGTCGCGCCGAACGTCGAAGTCACGCCGGGCTTGCGCGCGGATCTGTTCGTCTCCGGTGGCCGCGCGGTGCTCGCGTTCGACCCGCGGA
>DASYCL010000632.1:0-2782 GCA_036500245.1 Polyangiaceae bacterium
TCCGAATTGTCGTTCGAAGAAGCATTTAGCATGGGCGCGCGCTCGGCCGAGGAAGAGCAGAAGCGAGCCGTGCTGCGCGCGCTGAAGGATCTCGAATATGAGCGCAGCGTCGGCAAGATCAGCGACGAGGATTTTCAGGAGTATTCGACGCGCTATCGAGCCGAAGCCAAACGCTTAATCCGCAGCATGGACGAGAGCCTCGCGGATGCCCGTAAGCAGGTCGAACGCGAGCTCGGTCGGCGCATCGAAAAACTCGCGCAAGCTCCCGAAGAAGACGAAGATTTGCCCGAAGCTTCGCCGAGCTCGAGTGAGATCGTCGAGGCCAAGAGCAGCCCCGAGCAAGCAGAAACCCCCGAGAAACCGGCAAAAATCACCCGCGCTTGCGCGGCTTGCCAAACTCCGAACGAGCTCGACGCGCGCTTTTGCAAAGGTTGTGGCGCGGTGATGGTTGCGTCGGGAGAACGCCTCTGCACAGCCTGCCCAGCGCGCTACCCCGAGACCGACAACGTGTGTCCGGACTGCGGCACGGCGAGCGAGGCCAAATCATGAACCTCAGACGCCTCGTCGCGCTCTGCCTGGTCAGCCTCACTGCGTCGACGCTCGCCGAGGGCGCGCCGCAAGCCACGGCCAGCGCAGCGCCCTCGGCGAGTTCGAGCGCAACCGCGACTCGAAGCCCCGCGCCGAGCGCACGCGTTGCGCCGCCTGCTCACGACGACGCAGCAGCCGATGCAAACGGCGACGCGACCACGACCGACCCAATGCCGGCCGGCCACCCCGGAATGAATAACGCGCCGCAAGACGCAAGTGAGCCGACTGCGACGCTGCCGTCCGGCACGATTTCCGCGACGATCGTCGATGAAAAGGGCGCTCCGCTCGGCGCAACGCAGGTCCGACTCGGGATCTTGTTTCAAAAGATCGCCGAAGGCGAGTCACGCTCCGAAACCTTCGCGAAGACAGACTCGAGCGGCACGGCGCAATTTGCAGGGCTCACACCCGGCAGTGATCACGCCTATCGCGTTACGGTTCAGCGCGGTCCCGCCACCTACTCTTCGAGCCCATTCAACCTACGACAAGACATGGGACAAAGCGTGCTGCTGCACGTGTTTCCCTCGACCACCAGCATCGATGCCGCGATGATCGGCATGCGCGGCTACTTGTACATCGCCACGCGTGACGACGTGTTCCAGTGCGAAGTGCTGTTTCGCGTGTTCAACGTTGGTCTCGTGACTTGGGTGCCGCAGAATGTCGTCGTCCCGCTGCCCAAGGGCTTCAAAGCGTTCAAGGCGCAAGACTCGATGACCGATCTGCGCTTCGAGCAAGTCGACGGCGTCGGCGCGAAGCTCAAAGGCACGTTTTCTCCCGGCCAAAACGACGTTTCATTTCGTTTTCAAATCCCAAAAACGAACGACGACTCGGTCGCGTTTCACATGGGTTTACCGCCGCACGTCGCCGAAATGCGCGTGATCGCCGAAGCGTCACCGACGATGAGCCTCGATGTCGAGGGCTTCGATCGGCCAGTGCCGACGACGAACAACGAAGGTCAGCGCGTGCTCGTCGCGGTGAAGCAGCTCCGCCGTCGCGACGACGAAATCAAAGACTTCGTCGCGACGCTTTCGGGCATTCCAACGCCGGGACCGGGCCGACAAATCGCGGTCTTGATCGCGCTTGCCTTGGTGATTACCGGTGTGTTTGGCGCGCGCGGCGCGTTCGATGACGTCGAAGCGGGCAAGAGCGCTGCGAACGACAAGAAGAAAGCGCGCGAAATCTTGCTCGGCGAACTCGTTGCGCTAGAGCAAGCACGCCGCAACAAGCGCATCGGACCGCGCGCCTATCACCAAAGCCACGAGCGCTTGGTGGACGCGATTGCTCGGCTCGGTGTGGTGCCCGAACGGCCCGCGAAAAAGTCGCCGAGCGGCCCGCGCAAGCGCCCAAAATCAGCCGCTTCGAAGGCCTGAAATCGGGCGCGTATCGCGCGGTTTGCGGCTCCGGAAAGCCTGGGGAAAAAGCTTGGGAACTCTCGGGTATAGGAGCTGTGGAAAGCTGCCCGAGGCAAGTTGTCCCAAGTTCAACCCGAGCAGTCTCCGCGCCTAATCCACAGCCGTTCGCGTGATTAGCCGAACAAACTTCGAGGCTTGTGGAGGTATCCACAGTTTCCACAGCTCCTACTAATACTTCCCCTTAAATCTATTAATTTAAGAGAGAAGAAGAGCCTCGAGTCAGGCTGTTCCAAAGCCCAGATTCGGGCCACAGGCCGAATCGCCCGCGGGCTGACGCGACGCTAGCGCCTCAGCGCAACCGCGGGTAGACGTGAGCGCCCCATGCACGTCGTTGTTGCCAAAAAAGATCTCCTCCGAGTTCTCGCGCGCTGTCAGGGCGTTGCGGATAAAAAAAGCACCATGCCGGTGCTCGGCAATGTCTTGCTCGAAGTCTCGGGCACGGATCAGCTGCGTCTCGCTGCAACCGATTTGTACTTGGCCGTGAGCGGCAGGATCCCGGCGAAGGTCGAGAGCGGCGGCGCGATCGCGATCGGCGCGCGCGATCTGTTCGAGCGCGTAAAAATGATGCCCGACGGTCAGATTTCGATCGTTACCTCGGGTGGTGCTGCGACCACGATCCGCGCTGTCGGTGCGTCACGTCGCTTCACGCTGCACGGCATTCCGGGCGAAGAGTTCCCGAGCCTGCCGCAACCGGAAGAGACCGCCGCGCCTTTGTCGATCCCGATCGCGACGGTGTCAGCGCTGATCGCTGGAACCTACTTTTCGATTTCGACCGACGAGACCCG
>DASYCL010000633.1:0-2280 GCA_036500245.1 Polyangiaceae bacterium
CGCCATCCTCACCCACCACCACGAACGCGCGGGGCTCGACGACGATGGCGCCACCCGCGCCACCCGCTTCCGCGCCCGCGTTGCGCTCTGCCTCGCCGCTACGCGCCTTGCCCCCGACGTCGGCGATCGCCGTCCCGAAACCGATGCTGATCTTGCTCAAGGGCAGTACTTTGGCCTGCCCGGCGTCTCGCACCGTACCCACGACGCCGTCCGCCTTGGATACGCGGCCGAGCTCTCCGAGCAGCTCCTTCATCAAGTCCTTGAGATCCATTCCAGATCCAAAGGAACCACGCAGCGAGAGGCCAGTCAAACCGGTCGCCATCTCACCGTCACGGGCCTTGGGTTAGAGTCCCGAGCGATGAAGGAAATCCAACTCGGGCCGCTCACCGTCCAACTCGCCGGCGGCGAGGATCGCGAAGGCGGCGGCAACGGCCCGGTCGTCATCCTGATGCACGGCTTCGGCGCGCCGGCAGGCGATCTCGTGCCGCTTTGGCGGACGCTGCCGGTCCCGCGCGAGGTTCGCTTCGTGTTTCCGGCCGGGCCGCTCGAGCTCGAACCGGGAGCGCCGGCGGCGTTCGCCCCGCGCGCCTGGTGGATGATCGACGTCGCGCGCCTCCAGGCGCGCGCGATGAGCGGCGATCTCGAACCGCTCTTCGATGAGGTACCCCAAGGACTCGCCGCGGCGCGCGCGGCAGTCACGGGCATGCTCGACGATCTGCAGACCAAGCTCGGGGTCAGCAGCGAACGGGTGATCTTGGGGGGCTTCTCGCAGGGCGCGATGCTGGCCACCGACGTGGTGCTGCGCGACAAGCACGCTTTCGCGGGACTCGTGATCTTGAGCGGCACGCTGATTGCGCGGCGCGAGTGGTCCGAGCTGATGCCGGCGCGTCGCGGCTTGCCGGTGCTTCAAAGTCACGGCCGCGCCGATCCCATTTTGCCGTTCGCGGCGGCCGAACGCCTACACGCGGCGCTCAGCGACGCGGGCCTCAGCACGGAATTCGTACGCTTCAATGGCGGGCATGCGATTCCAGACCAAGCGCTCGATCGTCTGTCCGCCCTCATTGCCAAGGTGTTCGACGAGAAACCATGAAGCTCGCGGCGATCGATATCGGCACGAATTCCGTGCACATGGTGCTGGTGGAGGTGAACCCGGACCATGGCTTGAGCGTGATCGATCGTCAAAAGACCATGGTTCGCCTCGGGCAGGGCTTGTTCGGAACCTTACGCTTGAGCGAGCGGGCGTTCGCTGATGGCCTCGATGTGTTGCGGCGCTACGTGAAGCTCGCGGAGAGTCGCGACGTCGACGAAATCCTAGCCGTGGCGACCAGCGCGACGCGCGAGGCCGAAAATGGCTCGGACTTTCTGGATGCAACCTTCCGCGAGACCGGCATCTTGCCGCGCGTGATTTCGGGCACGGAGGAGGCGCGCTTGATCTTTCTGGCAGTCCGTCACGCGCTCGATCTCGGGAGCGAGCGCGCGCTGGTGCTCGATATCGGCGGCGGCAGCGTGGAGGTTTCGCTCGGGTCGCAGACCGGCGTCGTGATGAACGAAAGCCTGCGACTCGGCGTGCAGCGGTTGCTGGATCAGCAAGGTAGCGGCGGCCCGCTCGGTATGCGCGAGCTCTACGAGCTGCAAGGCTACGTGCACGGCGCTGCGGCCGAAGTCATGTCGCAAGCGCACAAGCTCGGCTTCGACCGCGTAGTCGGCACGTCGGGCACGATCCGCACGCTGGGTGAGGCCGCACATTTAGCCGCAAACGGCACGCCCTGGCGCTCGCTAAATGCACAAGTCGCGCGTCGACGCGATATTCGCGAGCTCACGCGCACCCTGGTTGCTCTCGACCCTGCCAAGCGCGCCAAATTGAGCGGTATCCCCGAACAACGCGCCGACACCGTTCATCTCGGTGGCGTATTGCTCGGGGAATTGCTGGAGATGGCCGAGGTCGAAGAGATCACGCTGTGCGACGCGTCCCTGCGGGAAGGCGTGATCTGGGACTATCTCGAGCGACACGGGCGTGCCCCAACGACGCACGCGAAGATTCCTGATCCGCGGCGGCGCAGCGTCGTCGAGCTCGCTCGCAAGTACGAACGCGACGACCCGCGCGAACATCACATCGCGCGGCTCTCGCTCGAGCTGTTCGACCAAACCAGCGAAATTCACGGCTTCGGCGCGTACGAACGCGAGCTACTCGAATACGGCGCGCTCTTGCACGGCATTGGCCGTCACATCAGCTACTCGAACCGGCAGCAACATTCTCGCTACATCGTGCAAAATTCGGCG
>DASYCL010000634.1:0-5714 GCA_036500245.1 Polyangiaceae bacterium
CGGGCGCATCGGTCGGCGCGCGCGTGCGATCGTAAGTGACGCGGCGCACGGCGACGCTCAAATCCGCGAAGACGTGCAAACCGTCGCTGAGCGTGAGGGCGGCAGGGTTGAAGTACGTGGCGGTGGCGTTGTCCGTCGTCGGATGCCCGTGTTCGGATGCGAAGTGCGCCACCGAAAATCCGCTCGCCTGTGCCCGTCCTGAGACGCACGCGCCGGACAAGGCAAACCCAACAAAAATAAACGCGCGGCGCATCGAGACGAACCGCCTACGCTAGCGAACTTGCCCCGCGCCGTCACCATGGGCCTCCGCGCCGTCACCATCGGCCGAGCGTCGGCAGCGTCGGCGAGCCCTCTCGCCGTTTGCGCTCTGTCTTTCACGTGGTGCTTTCGTGGACTCGAGCTGACGTTGAACATGCAACTTTGTTTTTTAAGTTGCGCATTCAACTTCGCTTCGGGTTTGAAAAACCCCTCGCCGGAGGCTCCCGGGCTCGAGCCGGTCACCGGCCCTCATCGGAGCGGTGGCGCCTGCCTAGCTTTCGGCTTCGCTCCCGTCGCTTTCGCTCTCGCTGGCCAGCGATTTCTCGTAAATTTGTCGCACGAAGCCGATGCTGTCGGCTTGGCTCGCGGGTTTATCTTCGCGGTAGCGCTTCACGCGCGCGAAGCGCAGCGCGAGTCCGCCTGCGTAGGTCGAGCTTTTCTGTAAACCGTCGAAGGCGATTTCGACCACGAGCTCCGGCCGCACCTGCACGACCCAGTCGCTCTTTTCGGTCGCGAGCTCTTGCAGTTTTTGAGTTTGCCAGGCGAGCATCGCGTCCGTAAGACCTTTGAAGGTCTTGCCCAGCATCACGAATTCGCCGGTTTCGGGATCGCGCGCGCCGAGATGCAAGTTGCTGAGGAAGCCTTTGCGCCGACCGCTGCCCCATTCGGCAGCGAGCACGACCAAGTCGAGCGTGGGTGCGGGTTTGACTTTGACCCAACCGGCGCCGCGGCGACCCGCGTCGTACGTCGAGGCCAAGCTTTTGACGACCACACCTTCGTTGCCCGACGCGAGTGCGGCGTGCAGCACCGCTTCGCCTTCCGCCACCGAATTGACGACGACGCGCGTGAAGCGCGCGGCTTCCGGCACGGCGCGGCAGAGCGCTTCCCAACGCTCGCTGTTCGGTTTCTCGACCAGCACTTCGCCGTCGAGGTACAAGCAGTCGAAGAAGAATGCGCGGAGCGGCAGATCAGCGCGCGCGCTTTCCACGCGGAGTTTTCGGCCCACGCGCTGCATCGTGACTTGAAATGGCTCTGCGCGGCCGTCCGGGCGAAGCGCGATCACTTCGCCGTCGAGCACGAGCTCGCGCGCCGAAAATGTGCGCGCGAGCTCCGCGATTTCCGGCAGCGACGCCGTGAGCTCATTGCCATAACGCGAGTAAATCGCGACGCGCTCGCCTTGACGATGCAGCTGCACGCGCGCGCCGTCGAGCTTGTACTCGAACGCGCAGGGCGCGGTGCGTTCGAATGCTTCTTCGCTGTTCTTCGCGCTTTGCGCGAGCATCGGTCGGAGCGGGCGAAAGAGCTGAATCGAAAATTGTGAAAGTTCGGCTTCCCCGCCGCGAAATGCGGCGAGCGCAACTTCCGGCGCGCTGCCCGCGAACAGCATCGCTTTGCGGATCGACTCGGGCGACACGCTAGCCGCGACGGCAATCGCGTCGAGCACGATGCTCTCGAGCGCGCCTTGGCGCAGCTCGCCCAAGATCAAACGCATCACGAAATCGCGTTCATCGTGCGCGAGCCGCGCGAATAGAGCAGAAAGCAACTTTTCGCGTTCGCTCGCGACGCCCTTGCCCGATAAGTCTTCGAGCGCCGTAAACACCGCGTCGAGCTCGAGCACGCTCACCGCCGCAGTTTGGGGTTCGGGTTCGCTCTTCACGCGTTGAAGCGCGCGGTAACCGAGCCCAAGCCGGCCCTGCCGCAATCCGCCGCACAAAAACCCGATGCCTGCCGCTAGCTCTGCGAGCGAAAATTGGCGCAGGATTTCGGCGAAGCGCGCCGTCTTCTTGATGCGCGAACGCGTGGCGGCGACATCTCGCGAAGCGGCCACGATGTCCGTCAAATTGACCATGCCCGAGCCGATCTTTAGTGACGATTCGACGCGATCGCCAGCCGCGGCGAGCGCGCCTCGAATTTGTGGGTTGCGCGCGGCGCGCGCTTCCCTACCCTGAGTAGTCGGTTCGCGCCTTCCCCATGCTGACTTCTCGCGTCGTCGTGCTCCAAGCTTTGCTGCTCTGTGCGGCGGGGTGCGCGGACGCGCGCGGGCGCTTCGAAGATTTTCAGAGTCGGCTCGCGCAAGAACCCGATTCGGGCAGCGACGCGGATGACGGCGGGCCGTGTACGCCGCCGGATCCGAACGTGGTCGGCGGCCCCGCGTTGCTCGCGCTCGACACGAATCTGATCCCCGGTGAACCCGTGCTCTTCCTCGGCACGATCGACACACCGCCGCTCGACGGCACGACCGCGGTTCACTACGTCTATCACGCGGTCGACGCGGAGGACCGGCACACGCTGGTCGGCGATGCGCTCGAAGTCGGCCCGTTTGCACTCACGGACGGCCTGCTCACCGCGCTCGTCCCCGAGTCGACCCTCGACGGCCGCGCGAACCCCCAACTCTATGGCACGCCGATCGACTCGAAAATGACACTATCCGGCCACATTTGCGGCGTGAAAAGTTTTTACTGCGGCACGCTCACCGGTATCACGAGCGGGCTCATCAGCGGGCCGTTCAGCGGTCACTTCGGGATCACGCTCTTGCCGAGTCTCGACGCGGTGCCCGCTCAGCCGCGCTTCGGTTGCGACGCAAGCGACGTCGCGGCGCCGCTCGCGTCGGCGAATCAGTAACGCCGATCAGAGCCCGTATTCGGCGCGGATTTGCGCGAGCAAATGCCGGCACGCGACGCGGCACAACTCGAGCACTTCGTCGAAACCGTCATCGTCCCCATAGTACGGGTCGGGGATCGGCGCGCCTGGGGGCGCCGCGGCATCGAACGAGCGCAACAATTTGATCTTCCCCGCGTGCGCGGCTGCACGCGCGAGCTGCTCGAGCTCGCCGAGGTTCGACGAGTCCATCGCGATCACGTAGTCGAAGTTCGAAAAATCTCGGGCTTGAAATTGGCGCGCTTGGCCGCCGATGACGATGCCGGCGCGCTTGCCCGCGGCGCGCGCGCGGTGATCCGGTGCTTCGCCCGTGTGGTAGCCGGCCGTGCCGGCGCTATCGATTTCGAACGCGTGCTCGAGCTCGGCCTCTTTGACCAGATGGCGAAACACGCCTTCGGCCGTGGGCGAACGACAGATGTTGCCCAAGCACACGAAACACACGCGCACTTTTGCGCTCATAGCCGCATGCCCTTCAAGAGCAGATAGATTGCGTAACCCAAGGCGTAACAACTGCCGATCAGGATCGCGAGCACGACGACGGGGCGACTCTTGAGCGTGCGCCGCTCGGTAGTGGGTTCGAGATCCGCCATGACCGGCCGAGTTTATGCGAAGCGAACGCGGATCGCTCGCCGCGAACCGCTGCGCGACCGGGGCCCGCTCCAACGGCTTTTCTCGCGAGAAACTCGCGTTCTTCGCGTTTATGCTCGTGTAAACTCAGGAGTTTTCGCACCCACCTCCGCCCACGATTTCAACCCAATTCGTTCGTCAGACGCGGGACGCGTGGCGTCTCGCGCTATAGACTCGAACGAAGGCCCCATGCTTCAACCCGGCCAAATCATTCAAGACAAATACCGCATCGTCCGCATGATCGGCCAAGGCGGTATGGGCGAAGTATACGAGGGCGAGAACATCTCGATCGCTCGGCGCGTGGCAATCAAGGTGTTGCTCGGCGAAGCCGCGATGAACGCGGACATCGTGCAGCGCTTCGAACGCGAAGCGCAGGCCGCGGGTCGCATCGGCAACGATCACATCTTGGAAGTGCTCGACCTCGGCCAGCTGCCGACCGGCGATCGCTTCATGGTGATGGAGTTCCTCGACGGCGAGCCGCTGAACGGTCGTATCGAGCGCCTTCGCCAGCTCACGCCCGAGCAAGCCATCCCGATCGTCCTGCAGGCGCTCGCTGGGCTCGCAGCGGCGCATCAAGCGGGCATCATCCATCGCGATTTGAAGCCCGAGAATTTGTTCGTGCTCAAACAAAAAGCGGGCACACCGGACTACGTCAAGATCATCGACTTCGGCATTTCGAAGTTCAGCCAGCTGAGTAGCGAGGGCATGAAGATGACCAAGACGGGCTCGGTCATGGGCACGCCGTATTACATGTCGCCGGAACAAGCCAACGGCAGCCGCGAAGCCGACGCGCGCAGCGATTTGTACGCCATGGGCGTGATCCTCTACGAGTGCGTCACCGGCGCAGTGCCGTTCGACGGCAAGACCTTCAACGAGCTGTTGTTCAAGATCGTGCTCTCAGATCCGACGCCGCCGCGACAACTCGCGCCGAACCTCGATCCCGGATTCGAGCCCATCATTTTGAAGGCAATGGCGCGCGAGGTCGAGCATCGCTTCCAGACTTGCGACGAATTCGCGCAAGCGTTGCGGAATTATCAAGCCGGTCGCGGCATGCAGATGGCGGACGTGACTGGGCCGATGCCGGCCTTCAATGTCGCGAGCGCGGGACAAGTAGCTGCGAACGCTGCGGCGGCGAAGGGCGGGCTTTCGACCGGCGCGAATTGGTCGAAGACCGACGGACAAATTCCGACCCAGATCCCGAAGACGAACGCCGCTTTGGTGGTCGCGATCCTCGCGGGCGGCTTGCTCGTGCTCGGCGGCGGCGCGCTCGCGGCGGTAAAAGTGATGCACAGCGGCGCGGCTCCCGCGCCGAGCGCATCGATCGCCGAAAAGTCGACCGCCGAACCCCTGCCAACGACGACCGCCCCCGCAACCGCGAGCGCCACTTCGACGGCGACGGCGACGGCGCCTGCGACCGCCGAACCGCCGCCGATCGCGTCGAACAGCGGGGAAGCGAAACTCAGCGCGACTCCGCCGAAGCAAGGCGTCCTGCATCCGCCGCCGAAGAGCCACGCGCTGCCGCCACCGAAAAAAGGCGGCGGTGGCTCGGCGAAGGGCGCGTCTGGGCCGGATTTCGGGTACTAAGCTGCCCGCGTCCACGCCAGGCCGACACACTTTTTCGGAGCTTTAAGCGGGTTCGCCGTGGAGGCCCCCTCGCCAGCGAGCTCCGCTAGTTGCATGTGCAACTAAGCACCCAGCACCAAGACCCGCCCACGGCGAGCTCCGCTTAGTTGCATGTGCAACTAAGCGCCGGCACCAAGACCCCCACGCCGCCGCAGCCGAGCCCGGCGAACGCAGCCGCGAAGTGCACTCTTCGGCACAGTCGAGTAAAACCGCGCCATGGTCGGTCTGTCCGGAAAAACGCTGCTGATCAGCGGAGCGAGCCGCGGCATCGGTCGCGCGATTGCTCTGCGCGCCGCGCGTGACGGCGCAAACGTCGCCGTGCTCGGCAAAACCGACGCGCCGAATCCAAAGCTTGCCGGCACCGTGCACGAAACCGTCGCGGCGATCGAAGCTGTGGGCGGCCGCGGCATTGCTTGCGTGTGCGACGTGCGCTTCGAAGATCAAGTCTTGTCCGCGGTCGAAAACACCATCTCCGCGTTTGGCGGCATCGACATCTTGGTCAACAATGCGAGCGCGATTTCGCTGACCAGCACGCTCGCCACCGAGAT
>DASYCL010000635.1:0-4275 GCA_036500245.1 Polyangiaceae bacterium
TCGACAAGAGCCAATATCCCGCGGCGCTCTCGTTCTTGGTCGGCGGCGGCAATCTCAAAACGTCCTTCAAATTCTCGAAGCGGGACGCGAAGACGATGAACTTCGAAGGCGGCTACGTGATCGTCGGCGATCCGGTCGAAGCTTCGCCCTCGTATCAATCGATCATCCTTTACGTCGACGGTTCGACCTACCAGGTGCGGCGCGTGCTCTTGCTCGATGCACAGGGCAATCGCAATCGCTTCGATTTTCTGAATCCGGAAATCAACACCAAAGCTCCGACGGGCGAGTTCAACTTCACGCCGCCGCCCGGCACGCAGATCATTCGTCCCTAATTTTTTGGTGGTAGCCAGCGGCGGCTTTTCCCGGCAAAGGAAATAGCTTTCGCGCGCGGCTCGCTTTTCGACAACGATGGCGCGCGATGCCGTCGTCTTCGCCCGCTCAAAAGCGCTGGCTTGCGCTGCTCGCCCCGGTGATGAGTTGCCTCGCGGCGCTCGCGAGTTGGGTCGAAGTCGTCCGCCTGGGCTTGTTCAAGCGCTTCAGCATCGACGAATTTCAGTACGCGCACGCGGCGTGGCTCGTCTCGCACGGCAAATTGCCATATCGCGACTTCTTCGAGTTTCACTTTCCGCTGTCGTATTTGAGCTACGCGCCGTTCATCACGGACGATCCGACCAGTATCGGACATCTGCGCTTGTTCATGCTGGTCGTCTTTGCGCTGACGAGCTTCGGGATTTATCGGATCAATCGCGAGCTCGGCCCCGCGCTCGCGCTGACCGGTCCGATCGCACTCGCGACGACCACGCCGTTCACGTTTTTCGCGACCGAGATCCGCCCCGACGCCGTCGCGTTCGGTTTGTTCGTGTTCGCGCTTTCGTTGCTATTCCCCGCGCCGGTCCCGCCGCGACGCGCCCTGGCACTCGGCGCGCTCTGGCTGCTCGCGCTCTTCGCGACGCAAAAAGCGATCATCTACACGGCGCCGCTCGGCCTCCTGCTCGTCATCGACGCGATTCGGGCGCGCTCGCCGTTCAATGCGCGCTTGCTCGAGGTCTTTCGACCGCTCTTGCTCGGCGCCGGCGGCGTTGCGCTCGTGATCGCGCTTTATTTTTTGTTCACGCGTTCCGGCACGGCTTGGCTACAGCAAACCCTGATTTGGGCGCGCTACCACGAACAGCATTATCCCGGATTTCCCTGGACGCGCTACGCCGCGCCCGCGTTCGAAAGCGCGAAGCTCTTTTGCGTACTAGGCGGCCTCGGCGTTTTGCAGACCGTGCTCGCATTGAAACGAAGTCCGGCTCCGCTCGCTCGGCCCGAGCTTGCGTTGCTCTTGCTGCTCGCGAGCTCGCTCTATTCTTATGGCTTCGCGCGCGCGCCGTTCCCGTACGCGCTCGTGCCTGGGCTCGGTATGCTCGCGGTGTTCGTGCCACGCGGCCTCGGTTTCGTGTTCGAATGGCTCGGCGGCACCGAGCTACCCCGGCCCGTGCACTTCGCGGGAGTTGGACTGATTTTGCTGGCCGCGGCGTGGCTCGGACCGCGCGTTGGTTTCGCGGAGAGCGAGCGCAAGCTCACGCCGAACAATGCCTATCAATATCGCGTGCTGGCCGATCTCGCGCGGCTCACCAAAGCGAGCGACCCCGTGTACGACGACTCGGGGAGCTACGTTTCGCGTCCGAACGTCGGCTTTCGTTTTTACACCAGCGCGCTCGACCGAAACGAAGAGGCGACCACACTGCCAATGACGGTGGAGCGCGAAGTGCGCGAAGTCGGCTGCACAGCGCTATTGCTCGATGCGCGCTTTCACGGCCTACCGCCGCCGCTGCAGCGCTTTTTCGCGCAACACTATCAACCGTACAGCGCGGACATCTTGCTCTGGGGCCAGCGTTTCTCGCCGGCACGCTCGACTTCGACTTTCGAAGCCGTCCGTGACGCTGACTACTTCGTCGAACCCGAAACGATCGCGACCGGCGACGGCTTCAAAATCGACGGCAACGAGATTCACGCCGCGGTGTTTCATTTGAATCACGGAATGCATCAAATCGAATATTCAGGCGGCGCGCGCGAGTTTTGGATCTCGTGGTTACCAGCGGATGGACAACGCTATCGCCCGCACTACGGGCTGCGCCCCGAGTTTTCCTCTGTTTTTTGAGCAGTAGGAACAGCTCGCGGTCCTCCTCTCTCATTCGCGCTGTGGCGCGCCAAGAACTCGGGCCAGACGCACGGAAATAAAACCCGACCATTCATCACATCTCCGGCTCTTCTTTTCGCGCCAGAGCGCGCGTGAAGGCTGGCAGTCGAATGCCCGGAAATAAAACAAAGCCAGCGGTTTCGCGCGGCTGATCACGGTTTTCGAAGGAGAGGCGAGTAACAAGAACTGACCGAACAGGCGCCCGTCGCGCAACAAAACGCGTGGGTGGCCAAGCGCCATCGCTCGCGTAGGGCCCAAAAACATTCCCAAAAAAATCTGATGCCAGTCAGAAAATAAAGCGTCCAGCTAGCGGCGCACTCGACGACCCCGCGCGTGAGTGCGACACTCCGCCCACTCTCATGTCAGGCAAGCCCACCATCATTTACACCAAGACCGACGAAGCGCCCGCGCTCGCCACCTATTCGCTGCTGCCGATTGTGCAGTCGTTCACCAAGCACGCTGGCATCGACGTGATCAGCCGCGACATCTCGCTCGCGGGCCGCATTCTGGCCGTATTCTCCGATCTCTTGCCCGAGGCTCAGCGCACGAGCGACGCGCTTGCAGAGCTCGGCGCGCTCACGCTCAAGCCGGACGCGAACATCATCAAGCTGCCGAACATCAGCGCTTCGGTGCCGCAGTTGAAGGAAGCGATCGCCGAATTGAAGGCGCACGGCTTCAAGGTACCGGATTATCCGGAGGTCCCGCAGAGCGACGCCGAGAAAGACGCGAAGGCTCGTTATGATCGGGTGAAGGGTTCAGCGGTGAACCCGGTTTTGCGTGAAGGTAACTCGGATCGCCGCGCGCCCAAGGCCGTGAAGGACTATGCGCGCAAACACCCGCACTCGATGGGCAAATGGTCGCCGGATTCGAAGACCACCGTCGCGACGATGAGCAAGGACGATTTCTTCTCGAACGAAAAGTCGGTCACGCTCGAGGCCGCGACGGACGTGAAGATCGAGTTCACCGGTGCGGACGGCTCGAGTCAGGTGTTGAAAGACAAAACGCCGCTCAAAGCCGGCGAAATCTTGGATGCGACGCGGATGAACCAAGCCGCGCTGGTCGCGTTTTACGAAGCGCAAATCGCGCGTGCCAAGCGCGAAGGCGTGCTCTTTTCGCTGCACCTCAAAGCCACGATGATGAAGGTGTCCGACCCGATCATCTTCGGGCTCGCGGTCGGCGTGTTCTTCAAGGACTTGTTCGAAAAGCACGGCGCGACGTTCGCAAAGCTCGGCGTCGATCTGAGCAACGGCTTCGGGGACTTGGTGGAGAAGATTCAAACTCTGCCCACCGACCAAAAAAATCAAATCGAGGCCGAGATCAAGGCCAGACTCAGCGAAGGTCCCGGGCTCGCCTACGTCAATTCGGACAACGGCATCACGAACTTGCACGTGCCGAGCGACGTGATCGTCGATGCCTCGATGCCCGCGATGATCCGCGCGGGCGGCAA
This sequence comes from Polyangiaceae bacterium, assembly GCA_036500245.1. Classification (GTDB taxonomy): domain Bacteria; phylum Myxococcota_A; class Polyangia; order Polyangiales; family Polyangiaceae; genus PMG-095. Next base: position 3,630 of record DASYCL010000635.1, read on the forward strand.
GATGTATGACGCACAAGGCAAGCTCGCCGATGCGATTACGGTGATCCCGGATTCGAGCTATGCCGGCGTGTATCAAGCCGTGATCGAGTTCTGCAAGCAGCACGGCGCGTTCGATCCGAAGACGATGGGCTCGGTGCCGAACGTCGGTTTGATGGCGCAGGCCGCCGAAGAATATGGCTCGCACAACAAGACGTTTCAGGCCTCGGGCAAGGGCACGATTCGCGTGACGGACAGCGCGGGCAAGGTGCTGATCGAGCACGCGGTCGAAGCCGGCGACATTTGGCGCGCCTGCCAGACCAAAGACGCGCCGGTACAGGATTGGGTGAAGCTCGCGGTGAATCGCGCGCGGCTCTCGAACACGCCAGCCGTGTTTTGGCTCGACGAAAAGCGCGCGCACGACGCGCAGATCTTGCTCAAGGTGAAGAAATACCTCGCCGAGCACGACACCAAAGGGCTCGACATTCGCGTCTTGCCGCCAGCAGAAGCCTGCAAATTCTCGCTCGAACGGCTCAAAAACGGTCAAGACACGATCTCGGTCACGGGCAACGTGCTGCGCGACTACTTGACCGATTTGTTCCCGATCCTCGAAGTCGGGACGAGCGCGAAGATGCTGTCGATTGTGCCGCTGATGAACGGCGGCGGCTTG
>DASYCL010000636.1:0-7412 GCA_036500245.1 Polyangiaceae bacterium
ACTGCAACCCGGAACGGAGTTCCGGGCCGCAGTACTAGCCGCGGCGTTCGCGCGGATAGTTCCTTCGTCGGCAGGTCCGAGGGTGTCATCGCGGAGCAATATCTCATTGCCGTCGATGTCTCGAATCGCCTTCACCGGCATGCCAAAGTGTTCGTCGGTAACTTGAATGCCAGCCGCGCTGATCGACTCGACACACTCGGCGACCTGACCGTCGTAGAGTTCGACGAACAAGCGGCCGCGTCCGGCGCGCTCGGGATTCTGGCTCAGGATCAGCTCGACGCCCTCGCGATTCACTTGAGCCGCGACGACGCTGCCATCTCGTTCATGGCGCCATGCCTCGTCGAATCCGAGATCGCCGTAGAATTGTAGAGCTTGCCGCCCATCGGCGACGAAGAAGACGGGACGCGCGTACCAGGACTCATTACTGTCGGCCATTTTGCTGCCGCTCCCCTCAATTTGGAATGTGGCGTCGGCGCGACGAGCATAGAGCGATCACGCCGAAGCTCGAACCCGAATCACGATCGATTTCGACGCCGGCTGATTGCTGCCCTCGGCCACGCTGTTTACGGCGACGAGCGGGTTTGCTTCGGGAAAATACGTCGCGGCGCAGCCTTTCGGGATTTCATAAGGCACCACTTTGAAGCGCTCGACGTGGCGCTTTTCGCGCCCGAAGCGGCTCTCCAGATCGACGAAACTGCCCGCCTCGAGCCCGCGTTCGCTGATGTCTGCGTGGTTCATGAAGATCACGCGGCGCCCGTTCTTGATCCCGCGATAGCGATCGTTCTCGCCGTAAATCGTGGTGTTGAACTGATCGTGACTGCGCACGGTGGTGAGCAGAAGCTCGCCGTCTTCGAGCTCGTGGTGCGCGATGGGATGCACCGTGAAATGCGCGCGGCCGGATTTCGTGGTGAAACGGCCTTCGCGCGGCCCGTTCGGCAGATAAAAGCCACCCGGTTCGCGCACGCGCCGGTTGTACTGCGTGAAGCCCGGCACCACGTGCTCGATGTGCTCGCGAATGCGATCGTAATTTTCGACCAAGCCGAGCCAGTCCACGCGCGAGCGCTCGCCGAGCGTCACGTACGCCATGCCGCAAATGATCGCGACCTCGCTCTTCAGGTGTTCGGAAGCGGGCGGAATCACGCCGCGCGACAAATGCACGACGCCCATCGTGTCTTCGACCGTCACGAATTGCGCGCCTGATTTTTGGAGGTCGTGCTCGGTGCGGCCGAGGCACGGTAAAATCAAGGCCTGCTCGCCCGTGATCAGGTGACCGCGGTTCAGCTTGGTCGAGATTTGCACGGTCAGCCGCGCGCGCTGCAGCGCTTCGGCGGTGAAATTCGTGTCCGGCGTAGCGCTCAGGAAATTGCCGCCGAGCCCGACGAATACTTTCGCTTTACGCTCGTGGAGCGCGAGGATCGCCTTCACCGCGTCGACGCCGTGTTCCTTGGGAGGCGTGAATCCGAATTCCTTGCCGAGCGCGGCGATGAATTCGTCGCTCATCTTTTCCCAGATGCCGACGGTGCGATCGCCTTGCACGTTGCTGTGCCCGCGCACCGGGCAAAGGCCCGCGCCGCGGCGCCCGATTTGCCCGCGCATCAGCGCCAAATTGACGATCGTTTGCACGTTCGCGACGCCGTTTTGATGCTGCGTGATGCCCATCGCCCAGCAAAAAATCGCGCGCTCCGCCGTCATGGCGATCTCGGCGGCTTTGCGGATCAGTTCGCGCGACACGCCGCTCTCCCGCAAAATCGTGTCCCAATCCGTCGCGTCGAGGTCCGCGCAAACTTCGGCGAAGCCTTCGGTGTGATGGACGATGAAATCGTGCGCCAGCACCTTGCCGCCCGTTTTGCGATCTTCGTCGAGCAGCTCCTTCATGATGCCCTTGAGCAGCGCGACATCGCCGTTGATGCGCACCGGCAAGAACAAACTCGCGATCGGTGTGCCTGCGCCGAGCAAGCTGAGCGGCTCTTGCGGGTTTTTGAAGCGAAGCATGCCGGTTTCGTTGAGCGGGTTGATGCTCACGATCTGGCAGCCGTTCTTCACCGCTTTCTCGAGCTCGCTCAGCATGCGCGGGTGACACGTGCCTGGATTTTGCCCGATGATGAAGATCGCATCCGCGTACGAAAAATCTTCGATCTTGATCGTCGATTTGCCGACGCCGACGGTCGGCGTGAGCCCCGTGCCGCTCGACTCGTGGCACATGTTCGAACAATCCGGCAGGTTGTTGGTGCCGAATTGACGCGCGAACAGACCGTACAAAAACGCGGCCTCATTGCTCGCGCGCCCCGACGTGTAAAACACGGCTTCGTTCGGCGAAGCTAGGTCGTGCAATTGTTTCGCGATCAAGCTGAACGCATCCGCCCAAGAAATCGGCCGATAATGATCCGAGCCGATGTCGCGATGCATCGGCTCGGTGAGCCGGCCTTGCTTTTCGAGCCAAGCGTCCGCGCGCGTGAGCAGACCCGAAATCGAATGTTCTCTGAAAAACTCGGGCGTGATCCGCGCGCGCGTGGCTTCGCTGCCGACCGCTTTGGCGCCGTTTTCGCAAAACTCCGCGGTCTTCCGCTCACCGTCGGGATCGGGCCAAGCGCAGCTCGGGCAATCGAAGCCGTCTTTTTGATTCAGATTGAGCAGCGTCTTCAGGCTCACTCGGACGCCCATCTCGCCCGAACCGCGCTTGACGGTTTCGTAAATCGAGTAGAAGCCGGCCGCGCTCTTGTGACGGTGCGCGATTTCGGGCCCGCGCGTCTCGAGCGGCGGCTGCGCGCCGGGGATCACGCGCGCGAGCGCGGCATTCGGCTTTTCCGGAACCGGACTATCGCGCTGACCGCGCGCGCTGTTGTCGTCTTGTCCGGCCCGCTCCGCTTGCTCTGCTGGCTGTGCCATGGGTCCTCTCGAGTCGAGTTGAGCGTGTAATTGCTGGCTCGGCGTCTTTTTCTGAGCGTTGTTGTTACTGGCCTGAGCTTATTTGCCCTGCGTCTGATTCAGCGCTTGGCCGCGCGCGCGTCCTGCGACGCGAAGGGCGCCTGTTCGGTCAGTTCTCGTTACTCGCCTCTCTTTGTAAAACCGTGATCAGCCGGGCGAATCAGAATCTTTGTTTTATTTCCGTGCATCCGGTCCGAGCCCTTCGCGCGCGCTCCGGCGCGAAGAGCGCGAAGATGAAGAGAAGAAATGAGACGTGGCTTTGTATTACTTCTCGGGCATGTGGCTCGCAACGTTGTCTGACACGCATGCGTTCGGCAGCGTGACTCTTTTGCTTACGCGGGGTGCCGGGCGCGCGTTTTGCAGCGCTGTTAGGGCATGACGATCTCACTCACCGGTTTATTGGTTTTGTTGATCATCGCCGGGATTTGCGGCGGGATTGGTCGAGCCATCGGCGGCGGCACCGGCGGCGGATTTTTCGTATCCATCGCGGTCGGCTTCGTCGGCGCGTTGCTCGGCACATTCGTGGCGCACTACTTCCACTTGCCGGAGCTCTTGTTGGTCACGGTCGACCAACATCCGTTCCCGATCTTGTGGTCGATCATCGGCGCCGCACTGTTCGTGGCCTTGATTCATTTGGTCTCGGGCGGCCCAGCGCGTTATTGGCGTTATCGCTGAAGCGGTTCGCGAGTGCCACAGCGAGGCAAGATGCGCCGAGCATCGACTAGAAACACGGACGGTCGAGCGATCCACTGGTCGCTCGCGCTCTCGGCGACGATCGTGGCCGCGAGTTCGAGCGTCGCGTGCCGGGAGCAACCAATGACGACGACAGACGACAACAAAGCCTTCATCCGGGAGATGCTCGGCTCGAAGAAAGAGCTCACGGACTACCCGGACCGCTTCGATCCGAAAATCAGCATGCACGAGCCGCGCATGCTGCCGTTCGGCGGCGATTACCAAGGCATCGCGGCGTTTCAGAAGTTTTATCCCGAGGTCCGGCGCTACTACGACTTTTCGAGCTGGCAGCTGCTCGGCGTGTATGGCGACGGCGACACGGTGTTTGCGACCACACGCGTGAAGATCGCAAATACCGCGCGGATCATGTACATCGCCGAGCAGTTCACATTTTCCGGTCGCAAGCTCATCGACGTGCGGGTGCACGTGTGCGACGCGCCGGAGAGTTGATCCAAAATCAAGCCGCAGTCGTCGCGAGCTTGAGCGGCCACGGCGCGCTCCGCGGCCCGGCTTGCCAATTGTCGTGGCGTCCGTCCCAATGAATCACTTCGACTGCGTTCGGATCGAGCTCATCGAGCGTGTTCAAGTTTACGGACACGAAGTCGCCGCCGAGCTCCGCCAAGTGTCCGCTGCCGTAGCAGTGAATCCCGCAGTGCTTGCAGAAGTGGCGCGTCGAAATCTTGCCGCCCCAAACGTAGTGACCGAGCGCGTCTTGTCCTTGCGTGAGCCGAAACGCATGCGGCTTCACCATTGCGCCGAGCTGCGCCACCTTCGTGCAGATGCTGCAGTTGCAGCGCGAGCCGTGCGTCGCGTCGAGCGTGACTTCGTAGCGCACGGCGCCGCAGTGGCAGCCTCCGGTGTGCAAGCGCGCGGCGGTCTCGGCAGGTTTCGTTTTCTTTGCCATGGTTCGTCCTTTCGTTGAATGCGTCGTTGAAAGAGCTGACGAAGCTGAACATCGCGCAGCGAAATGACAGCCTTATGTCAGTTTTGATTTTTGGGTTTGGGGATGCTCCTGCGCGGCGCGTTCGCGCAAAGATCAGGCATAATTCCCTTAATTTGCCGGCACGCGCGGGCCAGCGCATGATCGGCCCATGGGTGGACATCGATTAACGACCGAAACGGTGGACTCGGTGGCGGCGTTGCGGGAATTGATTGGCGAGCCAGCCCCGTTGGTCGTCGCCAAAGTGGTCGACCATTTGAACGAGCTCACCCGGCGCTTCATCGAGTATTCGCCGTTTCTGTGCCTAGCCACGACCGACGGCGCGGGCAACTGCGACGTGAGCCCGCGCGGCGATCCGCGCGGCTTCGTGCGCATCCTCGACGATCGCACTTTGCTGATTCCGGAGCGACCCGGAAACAAAATCGCCGATTCGCTCAGGAACGTGCTCGAGAATCCGCGCGTTGGTTTGCTCTTTTTGATCCCCGGAGTCGGCGACACCTTTCGCGTCAACGGTCGCGCCACGCTCACGAGCGATCGCGCTTTGCTCGCGCCGTGCGTAGTCGAAGGCAAGATCCCAAAGCTCGGCATCTTGGTCGACATCGATGCCGCGTACACGCATTGTCCGAAAGCATTTCTGCGCTCGGGTTTGTGGGATCCGAGCACGTTCGTCGAGCGTGCCGAGCTACCGAGCAACGGCCAAATCCACCAAGCCCTGCACGAAAACTTCGACGCCGAACGCTACGACGAAGAACGCGCCGAGCGTTACGCGCGTCGCGAAGGGTTTTATTGCGCCTCGTCGCGTGCGTGCTCGCGTGCTAACTTCGTCGAAGTGAGACAACTTCGGAATCGGGGCGCCGTCCTGCTCGCTCTGTGGCTTGCGGCGTGCGGCGGCCGCGCGATCAGTGACGAAGCTGGGAACGGTTCCGAAAGCGACGCGATCGGCGGCGAAGCGGGGAGTTCAAGCACCGGCGCGGTGGCTGGATTCGTCATCGGTGGTTCGAGCGGCGTCGGCTTTGGCGGTTCGACCAGCGCGGGCGGCGTTGCGGGCACGGGCGCACAGGTCGAGTCAATCTGTCCCGATGGATCGGCGACCCGCTCGTGCACAGGGGTGAGGATCTCGCTCGGTCCGAACCCGAGTCAAGAAACCGTTATCCCGGTCACGGTGTTGCAGTACCCGAGCTACGGCACGATCACGCCCAACTTCGCGCAGCCCCGCGATCCGAAGACTTGGGATCGCTCGCCGCTGCCGAGCGGTGCCTGCGTTTTTCGCGTGCATGGCTTTTCGGCGAGTTGCCTGATGCAGGCGCGTATGTTCGTTGGGCTGTGCTCGGGCCAGAACTCCGTGGCGCCGACCAGTTTTTATGAAACGAACGAATGCAGCGCTGGGATCTTGCCCGGTTGCCCTTCTTCCGATCCCGGGGACAGCCAAGCCAACAGCCTGTGGTACGTGCAGACGGACGACCGGGATTTCGACATTGTCGTGTGCGCGGCGGAATGCGCGGTGCTCGAGTCGAGCGGTGGCGCCTGCCTGGCCCTGCAATGATCGCGAGCGCGGCGTAACGCACGTGGCCTAGGACATTCGTCGGACTTTTCGTATGCTCGTCGGCGCGTGCTACATTGCGCTGCGTGAGGCAATTCGCGAAGCTCGGCGGGATCGCGCTCGTCGCCTGCGTTTCCGCATGTGGCGGTCGCGCGAGCGAGAGCTCTGCAAGCAGTTCCGCGGGGATGAGGCCGTCGAGCGCGGGCGCTGCCGGCAGTGCTGCGGGCGGGGCCGATATCATCGTGATTCCACCACAACAGACGAGCGGCCCGCTGCCGTGCCCGCAAAACACCAGCTACCCGATCGAAGACGGGTGTCCGCTCACGAACCTGACCCTCACCGACTCGGCGCAGCAAAGCCCCGGCTTTCCGGCGCGAGGCGGCGAATTGCCCAGGCCAGCCACGGTCGTGACCTCGACGCCGCTGCAATACCCGAAGTACCAACCGCCGGACGCCGGCGCTTTATCGCCAGGCCAGACCACGGACCCCTCGACTTGGGATCGATCGCAGCTGCCGGCCGGTGCGTGCGTCTTTCGTGTGCAAGGACTGTCCGCGGCTTGCCTTCAGCACGCCCAGATCTTGGCCGGGCCGTGCGCGCAACCTGTGTCGGTTGGGCTCATCAACGTCACCGACTTCGGCCAGTGCGGACCAGGCGACATACCCGGCTGCTCGACGTCCGATCCGTGGAACGGTGGCGGTGATTGGTGGTACGTGCAGGCGGACGGTGACGATTACGACATCGTGATGTGCGCTCCGGAGTGCGCGCAGCAAGTGGCCTGGAACGGCGGAGCGTGCTTGACGCCGGAGTAACGTCCGGCCGCGCCTCGCTGAGCGCGCCCTTGCGCGGCGCCGGCAAACTGCTTTAGTCGCAGCGTCGTGACCACGCTCGAAGCCACACACCGCGCGATTCACGCTGTTTTTCGCATCGAATCGCCGCGCTTGATCGCGGGCCTCACGCGCATGGTCAAAGACGTGGGGCTCGCCGAAGAGCTCGCGCAAGACGCGCTCGTTAGCGCGCTCGAGCATTGGCCGGACAGCGGCGTGCCGGAAAATCCCGGCGCATGGTTGATGGCGACGGCGAAGCGTCGCGCCATCGACGAGCTGCGCCGCAACAAGCGCTGGCACGAAAAGCAAGACGCGCTCGGCTACGAGATCGAAACGCGAGCCGAGTCCGCCGCGCCGGATCTGGACGCCGTGCTCGACGACGACGTGGGCGACGATTTGCTTCGCCTGGTGTTCACGTCGTGTCATCCGGTGCTGCCGACCGAAGCGCGCG
>DASYCL010000637.1:0-3562 GCA_036500245.1 Polyangiaceae bacterium
GTGCAGCTCGGTGAATCACGGGTGAAGCTCGTGAGTTTTCAGGAGCATTCACCGCCGCACGAACGCGCGCGCGCCTACCTCACGCGTCGCGACGGGCTCACCGGCTTGCTCAAGCGCGATCACCTCGTGAAAGCGCTGGAAGAGGAGCGCTCGTTCGCGGAATGGGCGGCAGTGCCGCTCTCGGTCGCGCGCTATCACATTCGAGGCCCGAACCGGCACGTGAGCGAGCGGCCGACGATCCTCGAAATGCTCGCCTTGCGCCGCGCCGCGCAGCGCGTGGTCGAGCTCACGGAGATGCTGCTTTTGAGCATCGTGCCCATCACCGGCGGTCGCATCGGGCCGCTCAAGTTTGCGCTGATCATGGCCGGACCGAATCCGGACGAAGCGCGCAACGTGGTCGAGCAAGTCGTCTCTCAGGTGCAGGGCCTGATGCCCGAGGCGCTCGACTTGGCCGCAACTTTGGTCAAAGCCGAGCCCGGACATTACGTCCAGGCCTTGCTCGACGACTGACGAAGTTCGCGAGCCTCATCGAGATGGCAGGACCTCCCTCGCGCTCGACTTTTCCTTCTGGTTCGGGCGATCCCTCGAGCCGTCGCTTGGGAGTCGGCTCGAGTTCGCGCGCGCGCCCGCTGCGCGCGCAGATCGTGGTCGCGCTCGTGGTCGTGTGCGTCTTGATCGCGGTCCCGCTCTATCTCTTGCGGCGACCCGGCGGAAAAGCTGCGAACCCCGCTACGAGCGCCAGCGCGAGCGCACATGGGGACGCAGGCGCCGCGCCGTCGACTTCGGCCGGCACGGCGCTGACGCCACTCGACGCGGGCAAGCCGCCCGAGCGTTTGCGCGTCGGCGCGGTGCAACGCGTGCGCTGTGGCGCGTCCGCGGGCGGCGGCCACGAAGGCAACATCTGCGACAGCGTGCCCGCGTTCGAAGAAGCGCTCAGCAAAGCCGTACGCGACAATCCCGACTGCACGCCCAAGGCAAACGAACCAGGCACGATCAACTACGTGCTCACGGTCGACTTCAGCAAGAAAGCGCTGCACCTCTTCCCGGGCGCAAGCGGCGGCTGGCGCGGAAAACAAGCACGCCGCGCGATCACCTGCATCAAACGCGCGTTCGTCCAACCCGATTGGACGACGATGCAACACCAATACCGCTTCTACACGATCGCCGTGCTCGCGACGTACTTCCCCGCAAGCGGCCCGCCTGCAGATGCCGGCCCGCACAACCCACTCGCGACACCGAATTTCGAATAACGCCTTGGCGGTGTCGCCCTCTTCAAGCCGCGCCGTGCGGCGCATCGAGCTTTTCCAAGTCGCTCTCGCCGCGGTCGATTGGTGTGCGCTTCTTGCGTCGTTTGCGCCATTCGACGGCGTCGTCGAAGAGTGAGTAGGCGACGGGGGTCGCGAGCAGGGTGAGCGCGAGTGAGAGCGTTTGTCCGCCCACGACCACGCCGGCGATCGAGCGATTCAGGCCCGCGCCGATGCCGCGCGAGAGCAAAAGCGGAATCATGCCGGCGACGAACGCGCAGGTCGTCATCAAGATCGGGCGCAAGCGATCGCGGTTGGCTTCGAGGATCGCGCGATCACGCGGAATGCCCTCACGGCGTAAATGATTCGTGTGATCGATCTGTAAAATCGCGTTTTTCTTCACCACACCGAAGAGCACGATGATGCCGAGCGCGGTCATGATCGAGAGCTCTTGATGGAAGATCAAGAGCGAGAGCAGTGCGAACGGGATCGTGAGCGGCAACGAAAGCATGATCGTCACTGGGTGCAACCAGGACTCGAATTGCGCTGCCAGCACCAGGTACATGAAGACCGCGCTCATCGCGATGGCGACCAAAAAGCCGCGCACGATGCGCCCGGTCTCCTTGGTCAGACCTGCGGGGCTCGCGGTGTAGCCCGCGGGCAAATGTTGCTCGTCGATGATTTTCTTGAGCGCATCCGAAACCGTGCTTTGGCCGACGCCGGCCGCGACGTTGGACGTGATCGTGACTTGGCGCTGGCGCGTGAGGCGGTTGATCTGCGACGGGCCCGTGGTGCGTTTGACGGTCACCACGGAGGCGAGCGGCACCGTGCCGCCGTTCGCACTGGGCACTGTCATCTGCGCAAGCCCGGCCAGATCGTCGCGAAAGGATTTTTCGGCGCGCGCGCGGATGTCGTAATCTTCGCCCAGATCTTGAAACGTCGAGACCTTCAGGCCGCCGATCAGGAGCTGGAGCGAGTTCGCGATGTCGACCACGTTCACGCCCAAATTTCCGGCGATTTCACGGTTTACCAAGACCCTGACTTCCGGGTTCCCGACGATCAATGTCGAATCGACGTCCACCGCGCCTTTGACCTTGCGGAATTTCTCCAAGATCTTTCCGCTGAACTCGGCGAGCCGATTCAAGTCCGGACCGGCGATCGTGTACTGCACTTGTGCGCTGGATTGCCCGCTGCTGATTTGTTGCGAGAGCGAAACGTCGATGCGCAGATCCTTCGGTTGCTTTTGCACGACCTCGCGCCGCACGACATCCATCAGTTCGACTTGGGTTAGCTTGCGCTGTTTCGGATCGATCAGGCGCACGTAGATGTTGGCCCGGTTCTGCGTCTGCTGCGCGTCGTTGCCGATCGTGAGCAGCGTATGCTCGACTTCGCGGTAGCCGCGGATCTGCTGCGCAATGCCTTCGGCGATCAGCCGCGTTTGGGTCAAGCTAGTGCCCTCGGGCGTGCGCACGTTGACCTCGAACTCGGCTAGGTCATTCTCCGGCTGAAAACCCTTGGGAATCGCTCCCGCCAGCGGCGCGCACGAGCCGAACGTCGCGATGCAGGCGAGCACGACGACCCAGCGATGGCCCATCACCCAGCGCAGGATGCGCGTGTAAAGGCGCTCGATCGGCTTGTAGACGCGCTCCACGAAGCGCTCGAAGAAATTCTTTTTGCGCTCTTCACCTTGCGAAAGTGGCCCGGGCAGCCAGCGCGCGGCGAGCATCGGCGTGAGCGAAAAGCTCACGAACAAGGAGACGGCGATCGAAAACGCCATCGTCACGCCGAAGCTCTGCAAGAAGCGACCGACGATGCCGCTCATGAACGCGACCGGCAAAAACACTGCCATCAAAGACAGCGTCGTCGCGATCACGGCGAGCCCGATGTCGCGCGTGGCGAGCACCGCGGCCACGAAGGGTTTATTGCCCTTTTGCTCGATGAAGCGCACGATATTTTCGAGCACGACGATCGCGTCGTCGATCACGATGCCGACGGCGAGCGCAAGCGCGAGTAGCGTGATGATGTTCAGCGTGAAGCCGGCTACGTACATCAGCGCGAAGGTGCCCACGATCGAGATCGGGATCGCTAGCGCTGCGATGATCGTGCTGCGCGCGTTGCCGAGGAAAAACAGCACGACCAAGGCCGCGAAGATCGCCCCCAAAACCAAATGCTCGCGCACGGCGTTGACGCTCGTGCGAATCGACTGAGAGTTGTCGCGCACGACGCGGAGCTCCGCGCCGGGGATCGCTTTTTCGATCAGCGCCATCTTTTCGCGCACGGCGTCGGCCACGGCCACGGTGTTTTCGCCCGATTGCTTG
>DASYCL010000638.1:0-22343 GCA_036500245.1 Polyangiaceae bacterium
CGCAAAGCGGCAAAAAACCTCGAGCGCCCGACGCCGAGCGCCTGCGCGCCGCTCTGGAAGCGTACATGACACGCCGCGGTCTGCGCTCGACCGAACAGCGCCGCGTGATCATCGACACCTTCTTCGAGTCGGGCGAGCACATCACGATCGACACACTGCTTCGCGAAGTGCGCGCCATCGACGCGCGCGTCGGCTACGCGACCGTGTACCGCACGATGAAGCTTCTGACCGAGAGCGGCGTCGTCCAAGAACACAAATTCGGTGACGGCTTCACGCGCTACGAACTCTCGGACGAAGACGCGCACCACGATCACTTGATCTGCATGGAGTGCGGCAAAATCACCGAGTTCGAAGAGCCGGCGATCGAAGAGCTCCAGCAGCGTGTCGCCAAAAAGCACGGCTTTCAAGTGCGCGCCCACAAACACGAAATGTACGGCGTGTGCGCGGATTGCCAGAGCAAAGCCACCGGCCGAGCGCGGCGCTGAGCGTTTTTTTTATTTTTGTTGATGGTCGCGCGAAGCGGGCGCGTCGCGGCCGAGCCTTCGGCGTCGAGTTGCGGCTTCTCGAGCAATCAGATCTCGAGCAAGCGCCGATCCGTCACCACGAAGTCGCACGCGCGATCGTTGTCAGTGACCGGCAATTCGCCGAGCAATTGAAAATCGAAGATCACGATCGCGGCTTTTGCCGGCGGACAAAAGTCGGGCAAGGTCGCGTCGTAAAATCCGCTGCCATAGCCCAAACGATGTCCGTCACTCGACGCGGCCAGCGCAGGCACGACCAAAAACTCGATTTCGCCGCGCTCGGCGCGCGGCGCGCCGGGCTCCGGCTCGAAAAAGCGCTGCCCGCGATCGGCCAGCTCGCCGACACTTCGAATCGCGCGAAACCCAGTTTCGAAGCCATCACCCTTCGGCGACAAGTACGGAAAGAAAACGCGTTGACCGGCGCTGAGCGCGGTTTCCGCGAGCGGGCGCAGGTCGAGTTCGCGCCGCTCGAGCAGCGGCCAAAACAAGCCGACGCCGCTGGCCGCGCGAAACGCCGAAAGCTCGAGCACGCGCTGGAGCACGCGCTCCGAAGCCTGCGCGAGCACCGCCTCCGGGTGCGCGGTGCGCAGCCCGCGCATGCGCATGCGCAGCTGCTTTTTGGCGCGAAACTTGAGGTCGGCGAGAGTCTTCGGGTCGAACGGCTCCACGCGCTGCCTTGTAGCACGCGCTCTGAATTGCGATACGCTCCGCCGCCGTGAAAGTCGGGTTCGTGATTCCGGCGTATGGAGCCGCAAATAGCGTTGCCGCCGTGGTGCGCGGTTTGCGGCGCGAGCTCGGCGAAAACGCGGATGCACCCATCGTCGTCGTAGACGACGGCTCCGACGACTGCACGAGCGAAGCCGCGGAACGAGCCGGCGCGCGCGTCGTGCGGCACGCGCACAATCGCGGTAAAGGCGCCGCGCTGCGCAGCGGTTTTGCCGCGCTCGCCGAGTTCGGCGCGGACGCCGCCGTCTGCGTCGATGCCGACGGCCAACATCCGCCCGAAGAAGCCGTGCGCGTCGCGCAGTCTGCGGCTCCACGCGAAGCACTCGTGCTCGGCGTGCGCGATTTGGCGCGTGACGGCGCACCCAAGAAAAATCGATTTTCGAACGGCTTTTCGAATCGGTTCTTGTCGTTCGCGCTTGGCCGCACGCTGTCCGATACGCAATGCGGCTTGCGCCGCTATCCGCTGCCGGAGACGCTCGTGCTCGGCGGCCGCGCTTCCGGCTACGGCTTCGAAGCAGAAGTGATCTTGCGCGCGGTGCGGCTCGGCTGGCAAATCGTCGAACTGCCCGTGCGCGTGATTTATCCACCGGAGCATCAGCGCATCACGCACTTTCACAGCGTGCGCGATCCGGCGCGCATCGTCTATCGCGTGCTCTTCACGCTCGCGACCGCGCCGAGGCAACGCTGATGGCTGCGCTCGGCCGCGCGCTCAAAGGCTTGGGCATTGCGCTGCTCGCGCTCGTGGCGCTCGGCACCGGATTTCATCTTTGGGTCGGCGCGCGCGCGCGGCTCACGCCGCCGAACATCGCGTTGCCGTCGGGCGAGCCCGTGCACCCAAACCCGAAGCTGCGCCGTTTCGGCGACTCTTACGCGCTCTCACGCGGCAAAATCCTTGAAGTCGGCCTGCGCGGCACGCCGGCGCAGATCGGCTACGAGCACGCGCGCATGCTCTATCCGGAGATGGTCGAGAACGAGGGCATCTTGCTCGGTCGCTTTCAAAAGCAGGTGTCGAACCCGTTGTTCCGGCATTTGCTCTTGGATTTGGCGGAGCTCCGCTACGCGCACGTCGATCGCGGCATGAGCCTTGCGCGCCGCTCGGAAATTGCGGCCGGCGCGCGCGGTTTTCAGCCCGATCCATACGCCGGCATTTTCCCGACCTATCAACGCTTCGTCTATTTGAACGCGCTCTACGACATGGCGCTCTCGTTCGAACATTCGCCGTTGATCGGCTGCACCACGATCACGTTCGGCGGTGACGAAATCGACGGTGGCGGTGGCATCTTGGCTCGCGCGTTCGACTTCGAAGTCGACGAAGTGTTCGATCGTCACAAGGCCGTGTTCTTCGTGCGCGAAGACGGGCAGATCCCGTTTGCATCCGTGGCTTGGCCAGGGCTAGTCGGCGTGGTGAGCGGCATGAACGCCGAAGGCGTCGCGGTCGTCGTGCACGGCGCACGCGGCGGCACGCCGCAAGCGGAGGGCGAACCGGTGGTGCACGCACTGCGTCGCGTACTGTCGACCGCGCATTCGAGCGACGAGGCCATCGCGGCGCTCGCAGAACGGCCGGCGATGGTGAGCCACATCGTGATTTTGAACGACGCAACCGGGCGCGCTGCGGCGGTCGAGCGCGTGCCTGGAAAGCCGAATTTCGTGCGCTATTTGCCGGCAAAAGCCGTGACCACGAATCACTTCGAAGGGCCTAGCGCCGAGGATCCGAAAAACCTCGCGGTGCGCGCCAAGACCTCGACCTTGCCGCGCCGCGCGCGCGGCGACGAACTCCTGTCGCGCATTCCGGCACGAGTGTCGCCGGAAGACGCAGTGCGCGACGCGGTGAACATGCTGCGCGATCGCGACGGAGTCGGCGATGCCCGGCTTTCGCTGGGCGATCGTTCGGCGATCAACGCGCTGATCGCCACGCACGGCGTGGTCATGGACACGAAGCGGCGCATCTTGTGGGTCAGCGAAAGCCCGCATTTGCTCGGTCGCTTCCTGGCCTTCGATTTGAAGCGCGCGCTCGCCCCCGACTACGATCCGGAGCACGCGCCGGAGCTCGACAGCAGCGCCGAAGATCCCTTGCTCACGAGCGGCGACTACGCGCGCTGGCGGCAAACGCACCCTGCGCCTTGAAGTCAGCGCTCGAGCCCGAACCACGCGCCGCCACAGGCCAAACCAAAAGCGAGCGGCGCGACGGCGAGCGCGAACAAAACGCCGAGCGGAGCCGTCAAGGAGAGCATCGCGACCAAGGCGGCGAGCGCGCAGCCGGCAGCGAGCGCCGGCTCGAGCACGCTGTGCGCCGAGCTCGCTTTCGCGACCAAGTAACCCGCGATTGGAAACGCGAGCAGCACGGCTGCGCCCAGCAAAATCAACGGGCCGGACGAGCGCACGTCCGATTCGTCCGCGAGCGAGAAGTCGACGCCGAGACGCCGCCCGACCACCACGGCGAGCGCGAGCAAAGCGATGATCAATCCGAGCGTGACGAACGCGCCGACCACGATCCAGCGCGCCATCAATTTGTGATCGACGGGTCGCAGCGCTTCGCGCATCACGCGCAGTGACGGCGGTTCGGGCATCAGCGATTCGCGGCCTTCGTGCGCGGTTGGCGCCACGTCGCGCAGGGCGACCCAGGTCCCCAAACCCATGAACACGAACAGCGGGATCACCGTGACGAGCAAGCCCGGCCCGCGCCCCCACACGATGTGATCGTACAAGCCGTGGAGCAGTGTCGCGCTGAGCCAGGCGAGCGAAAACCAGTGCGAGCGCGAATTGCCGCGCAGCCCGAGCGTGTAGCCCCAAACTCCCGCGAAGAACAAATGCGCGGGCGCGCTGACGAGCGCGCGCAGCACGCTGATGCCGCTGCCGTGACTTTCAAGCACCGCGACGATTTCTTCGATCGCGGCGAAGCCTGCGGCCGCGGCGCTCGCGTAGCACACACCGAGGCGCGGGCCGTCGATGCGGCGCGTGCGATAGAGCGGCCAAACTACGCCCACTTTGAGCGCTTCTTCGAGCGGGGCCGCGAGTAGAAAGGTCGCCAAGAGCGCGCCGCCGACGCCGCTCTCTGCCACTTCGAACGAAAGCCCGGTGAGCGTGAGCAGCGCGTGCTCGACGTAGACCGAAAGACCAGAGACAAGTGCGCCCGCGGCCGCCATCAGGATCGTCAAGCGCCGCGAAACGCGGCCCAAACGACTCACGCGCCGCCAGACCAAGAAACCGAGCGCGAGCGGAAAAAGTGAGACCAGGATCGCGGACAGCGCGACCATGATCAGAAGTGCAAACCGAGCACTGCGCTGAGCGCGACGCCCAGGCCGATGCCGGACCCATGATTGGCGTAGGTGCTCGGAGAAGCTCCGTTCATCGCTGCACTCGCCGCGACATTCGAATTGGCAGCGCGACCGAGAAACAGCACTTCACCCGTGAGGTTTGCTCCCAGGGAGAGCGTGTTGGTCAAGTAGTAGTCGACGCCGCCGCCGGCGAGCGCGTCGAGGCCCGTCGCTTTGACGTTTGCCGCCTTGAGCGACGCTGCGAGGTCCGAGCCTTTGAAATCCCCGAGCGAAGCGTAACCCGCACCAAGGGTGACGTACGGTTCCCAGCGACCGAGCGGGATGCGCAGCCCGGCTTCGCCGCCCAGCGTCCAAACTTGCCAATCTTCGAAGTTACCGAGCCGGAAGCGCGCGCCGAACGTGAACACCAGCAACCGCACACCGAGGCCGGCACCGTACACCGCGCCGAGGCCCTTCGATTTGACGTCGACCGAGTCGACGAGCTGATTCGATTTGAGGCTGTGCAAGCCGAGGTATTCGCCGCCCGCATCTGCTTTCAACCAAACGAACGACAGACCGCGACCGCTGTCTTCTTTGTCCGCCAAATCGAGCTGGGCTTCGGGAGCCGGTGGAGTGGAGTTCGCGTCGCTCGCGATCGGCTCGGGAGGCTTGAGCCCACCGGATTCGAGATCCGCGCCAGCGGGCGGCGTTGCCGGCGGCGCGTCGTCCGCGCGTGCGTGCGCCGGAAAGCCCAAGAGCGCAAAGCTCGCGCACACGATGGCGAGGCAGCATTTCATGGCGCGCCGGAGCCTAGCATAAGCGCTCTTTCCAGCAGCGCAGGGTCGGACAAGCGCTCGGTCACGCGCTCGAGCAGCGCGCGATCGGCGCCGCGATAGGCCATGGCCGCAAGATCCTCCGACAGCGGCGCGTCGCGACGCAGCGTGGCGAGCCGTTTGTAAAGCAGCGCGGCCGCGCGACGACTCGCGAGGCTCTCGGCCAGCGCGGCCGCGCCTCGCACCGGAGCGAGCCACGCTGTGGGCGAGTCGGGAATGGCTTCGAGCGAGCCGTGCGCACTGAGCACCGCGGCCGCGGATTTTGCGCCCCAACGCGGAATTCCCGGGATGCCGTCCGCGCTGTCGCCAACGAGGGCGAGGTAATCCGGGATCTGCGCGGGCGTGACGCCGAACTTCGCGCTCACGCCGGGCTCGTCGAGAATTTTTTTGCGCATGCGATCGAGGCACACCACGCGCTCGCCCACCACGCACTGCGCGAGATCTTTGTCGGGCGAAGCGATCAACACTTGCTCGACTTCGGGCTCCGCGGCGAAACGCGCGGCGGCGGTGGCGAGCGCGTCGTCGGCTTCGAATTCGATCATCGGCCAGACCACGAGCCCGATCGCGCGACACGCTTCCTCCGCCAACTCGAACTGCGACCACAGATCCGGATCGATGCCGTCACCCGTTTTGTAGCCGGCAAAGAGGTCGTTGCGAAATGATTCGATGACGTGATCGAATGCAACACCCACGTGACTCGCGCCGGGCTCACGCAGGAGCCCGAGCATGCTGCGCGCGAGGCCGCGCACCGCCCCGACTTCGGCGCCGGCCGCGTTCTTCGCCGAGGGCACCGCATAGTAGGCGCGAAAGAGTTCGTAGGTGCCGTCCACGAGGTGAACCTTCATCCCGGCATTTCCGCGAAGTTCTCCGAAAAACGCTAGAAATAAGCGGCCGCCCCCTTGCGCTTTGGGGCTTTCCTTGCGAAAAAGTGAGGACCCTGCGCGCCACCATTCGCGGGCAACGGCGGTATTCATCCATGCGTTCTGTCAAATATCCTTTGGCCCTCGCCACACTCTCTGGCCTGATTGCGTTCGCGAGCTGCACGCTGATCACGGATGTCGATCGCAGCAAGATCCCCACGACGGACGCTTCGCCTGACGGCGAAGCCGGCGCCAATGAAACCGGCGGCACGAGCTCCGGTGGCAGCGGCCAAGCAGGCACGAGCTCCGGCGGCAATGCGAGCGCCGCGGCCGGTGAAGCTGGAGAGTCGAACGGCGCTGCGGGCGAAGCCGGCATGAGCGGCACGAGCGGAGGCTCGGGCGGCGGCGGTGGCACCGCCACGGGCAACGGCGGGACCTCCGCCGGCACCGGCGGCACGACGGCAGGAAGCGGCGGAACGACCGCGGGCACCGGCGGAGCCTCCGCCGGCACCGGCGGCGCGACGGCAGGAAGCGGCGGAACGACCGCGGGCACCGACAGCGGCGGGACTGCCGGCAGCGGCGGCACCGATAGCGGCGGCACCTCCGGCGACACGAGTGGCGGCACCGCTGGCGACACGAGTGGCGGCACAGGTGGTGACACCAGTGGCAGCGGCGGTGACGCCGGCGGCAGCGTCTAAAGCATCGAACCGCGGTGCCGGCTCAAGCGCCCGCCGAAGGTTTTGCGTCGCGCATTGCGCGCACGCTCGCTGCGTTCTCGCTCGACGCGACTCTCGAAGTCAAAGCCAAGCTCGCGGCGTATTGCGAACTCGTCGTGGCGTGGAATCAGCGCGTCGATTTGACGGCGGCGCGTAGCGCGGACGAACTCGTGGATCTGCTCTTGGCCGACGCAATCGCGATCGCCGGCGCTTTGCCGTGCCGAGCAGGCGAACGCTGGCTCGACGTCGGCAGTGGCGTCGGCGCGCCCGGCATCCCACTCGCGCTGCTCTTACCAATGCGGATGACGCTGGTCGAACCGCGCGACAAGCGTGTCGCGTTTCTTCGTAGCGCGGTCGGATCGCTCGCGCGCCCGGACATCACCGTGAGCCGCATGCGCTCCGATCGCTTCGTGAACGCGAGTGCGGAGGTCGCCATTTCGCGAGCGACGCTGCCACCCGAACAGTGGCTCGCGGAGGGCTCGCGGCTCGCGACCGAACGCGTGTGGCTCCTGCTGGCGCGCGCCGAGCTGCCGGAAATCGGCGGGCGACGCGTGCTCGCGGACGTGCGCTATCGCTGGCCTCTGACGCTGGCGGAGCGGCGCGCCGTCTGCGTTTCGGCCGGCGAGAGTCCGGTGGCTGCGTAAAAATCCCTGACCTGGAGCGCAAAAAGCCACCAAAACGTGCGTGGCTCCAGGCTGCGGCGGCGCGTTTCGCCGCGCGGCCCGCGGGTCATGCATCCTAACGAAGGCTCCCTTCGCAACCAGGGGCGATAGAACGACGTAGATCCGGACACGGAGACGAAAGCACTCACCCTTCGGTTTGAAACTTTCCGGCAGGGCAGCCGTCGTTGGTGTCGAACTTCGTCTCGATCTACGAAAATGTTGACTCGTTTCGACTCCGGAAAGGCACTGCACGGCACGCTGCGAGGTCGCGTCTGTTTCGGGCGGGAGGGGTACCGCATCGAGTTCGACAGCGCGCGCGGCCCGAGTGAATCACGCGGCTCTGCCGGGCGCTCGGGAACCTTTCTCGCGCCGCGCGATCGTTACGCAGCGCACGAGTGATCGAGATGCGAAGAGTCGATGCACGCTCCAACGACGCGCTTCGAAAGCTAGGCTCGCGAGCGCTTGGCGCCCGCGCTTCGCAGCGCTTTTGCCGCAGTAAATAAGCACCGATATGAAAAACTCCGTGTTGACTCTAGCGCCGCGTCAAAGGCAAGCTCGGGCCATGCTGGAAGGCAGCGGCACACGCAAGCTCGGCGGCCGCGACCCAATTCGAGCGTCTCAGCGGCTCCTTTCTGTCTTGATCGTCGCGCTGTTCGTTGCGCTCTTTCCGAGCAAAGCACACGCCTATCCGTGGATGATCAAGCACGGCTATTCCGGTTGCCCCGTCTGCCACGCGGACCCTTCCGGCGGTGAGCTTTTGACGGCGTACGGTCGCGCGCAGAGCGAACTCTTGCTGCGCATGCACTACGGCGGCTCGTCTTCGTCGTCTTCGTCATCTTCTTCTTCCTCGGATTCAGAGAGCGACAGCTCCAAAGCGGCGCCCAAGGACGACAAGAAGAGCGACGCTACGTCGGACAAGGCAACCCAACCCAAAAAAGAAGACGAAGACGAAGACGACAAGAGCGACGCGAATTCCGGCGACGACGACGACGATGACGACGACAAGCCCGCCGCCAAGTCGGGAGACGCAAAGCCGGCTCAGGCCGCGAGCACAGAAGCCTCGAGCAAACCGGACGAATCGACGGACGACGACGAGGAGCTGAAACAGTCCGGCTTCTTGTGGGGTTTGATCAATACGCCCGATTGGCTCTTGCTCGGCGGCAGTTATCGTCAATTGTCGGTTTACAAACCGAACGGCCTCGCGGGCAGCGGCGCGGTGATTCGCAAGGGTTACTTCGTCACGTTCCCGATGCAGGCGGACGTGTACGGCCAAGCAAGTTTCGGTTCGTTCCGCGTCGAAGGCAGCCTCGGCATCATCCGCGTCGGCGTGGGTTCACCGTACGGTCGCGCCGCGCAGATCACGACCGGTCAAGGCGATCAATGGAACTTGCTCTCGCGCACGCATTGGCTCGCCTACGATTTCACAGACAGCGGCTTCACGCTGCGCGCTGGACACATGAATCTGCCGTTCGGTGTGCGCATCCCCGAACACACGATGTGGGTGCGCTTCGCGACGCGCACCGATCGCGAATCCTCGCAGCAAGATGGCGTGGCGCTGGCTTTCAATGGGGATTCACTGCGCGGCGAGCTGATGGGCATCGCCGGCAACTATCAAGTCAACCCAGACAAATACCGCGAGCGCGGCTACAGCGGCTACGCCGAATACATGGTCTCACCGAAGGCGGCGCTCGGCGTGAGCTCGCTGCTCACCTACGCGAAGCAAGACCGCATCACGCTCGAACAGAACGTAACGCGCATGGTGCACGGCGTTTTCGCGCGCACCGCCTTCTCGGATCAAACCACGCTGCTGCTCGAAGCCGACATGCTGGCGAGCTCCCATCACGAGCTCGGCTACACCGGCTTCGCGCAGCTCGATTTCGAGATCATTCAGGGCCTGCATCTGATGGCCACCGGCGAAGCGCTCGATCAAGGATACGACACGCTACACGGCGGACCTCGCGTGGTCGGCCAAGGCCAACCGCAGCTCGGCGGCTGGGCCAGCGTGGATTGGTTCTGTTGGTCCCATGTCGAGCTGCGCGCGGACGTGTACAGCCGTCAGGCGGACTCGATCACCGCGTTGGGTCAGCTTCACGTGTTCCTGTGAGGGTCGGCAAGATGGCGTACATCGACAAGGCTCGTGCTTCTTTGATCGGCGCCGCGTTGCTCGCGCTGTGCGCGATCGCGCGGCCGGCGCACGCTTCTTCGGACTACCCGCCCGCACTCAAGGACGCGCTCGACAAAGAATTTCCCGACGTCAACCATTGCGTGCCGCTCTGCACGGCGTGCCACAAAACGACCCAAGGCGGTCCCGGCAACATCAACGTGTTCGGCTCGACGCTCGAGCGCTCGGACATCGGACTCGTGCAGGGCGACGCGTCGCGTGTGGCGCCCGCGATTCACAACTTGGCGCTGGCTATGCCCCCGATCGACAGCGACGGGGACGGCGTGAGCGACATCGACGAGATCAACACCGGTGATTCGCCATCGATCGCTGGCCCCGCGGGCGACAGCCAATTCTGCCCAGACACCACCTACGGTTGCGGCGCTCACATCGCCGCGCGACCGCCGAGTGACGGGTGGAGCTTGATTCCGGCCGGCTTGGTCGCCCTCGGCTTGTTGGCGGTGCGCCGTCGCAAAGTGCGCCCGGAGCTGCGGCGCTGAGCGCAAAAGCCAGCCATACTCGAGCCAGCTCGCCCTTCGATGACGACTCATTCGCGATACCTGATTCACGCCGCTCGCCTCTGTATCGCGGCGTCGATCGCGCTCTTCACGCTTGGCGGCGCGCGCGAAGCTCGCGCCTCGTCCGACTATCCACCCGCGCTCGCGGCCGCGCTGGACCAAGAATTTCCCGGCGTCACTCATTGCGTTCCGCTCTGCACTGCCTGTCACAACACGACACAAGGCGGCCCCAAAAACATCAACGCGTTCGGGACGACGCTTAAAAAATACGAGCTCTTGCCCGGCAATCCCGCGTTGGTCGACATTGCGATTCAGGGTTTGAAGGCCGCAAATCCGCCCGACGACAGCGATGGCGATGGCGTGAGCGACATCGATGAAATCAACGCGGGCGATTCGCCCTCGCTCCCCGGCGCCGCGGGCACCAGCCAATTCTGTCCGAACATCGCTTACGGTTGCGGTGCGCGCATCGCGACGCGTCCCCCGGCAGATCGCGTGAGCTTGTTTGGGTTGGCTAGCGTGGCTTTGGGACTCGTGAGCTGGCGCAGACGGCGCACTCGGGTGCATTCGGTCCCATCGAGAAAACGCACGTCTTTCTAGGGACTTACAGCGAGGTTCCGGCCGAGCGAGTGAGCGCCGCTCGAGGCCCACCAGTTACGCGATTGACACCGGAAAAAGCCGGTCGAAAACTGTGAATTCACACGGCTTTTCGATGACGATCATGGCCTCCGAAAACAAACCTCGAACGCGCCGCACGGAAGGCGTTCGAGTGAAGGGCCGCGCAGCGCGCGTGGTGAGCGATGTGCTCATCGCGACCGCGGAGGAGCTGAGCCGCGTGGGTTATGCAGCGCTGCGCGTCGAAGATGTGGCGGTGCGCTCGGGCGTAAACAAGACCACGATCTATCGCCGCTGGCCGACGAAGCCGGAGTTGGTCGGAGCGGCGCTACGCGCCGTGTGGGAATCGCCAGTGGTACCCGACACGGGTTCGGTGCACGCCGACTTCGTGGCGTCGCTGACGCGTACCGCCGCGTTCGCGATCTCTCCGGTCGGCAAAGGGCTCACCCGCGTGATTCAGCTCGAGCGCGCGCACCCCGAAGTCGAGCCGATCGCGCGCGGGTTGCGCGAAGAATACCGGGCCCTACGCGAACAATTGGTCATTCGCGCGATCGAACGCGGAGAGCTTTCGCCCGAGACCGATCCGCGCTTCCTCAGCGATTTGATGACCGCCCCGATCTTCTCGCGTCTGTTCACCGACGGCGAATCGGTCGACGACAAATTCATCGAAAACGTGGTCGACGTGGTTTTGGCTGGGATGCGCGAGCGCAGCAAGACGAAGTAAGCTGCGCCGAACATGACGGACAGCTCGCCCCCGTTCAGCACGCTCGAGCCGCTGCTCGCGAGAACGTTCGGTACGCCGCACGTCTGGATCGAAGAAATGGCGGGCGGAGCCTCGACGCGCCGATTCTTCCGCGTCCAAACCACGGACGGTCGCAGCGCGGTCGCGATGTACGTGCCCTTGCCCAGCCAAGAGCTGAGCAAGGCAGTCGAGACCGACCGGCGCTGGCCGTTCCTGGAAGTGCGCGAGCTGCTCGAGTCGCGCGAAATCCGCGTGCCTGCGCTGCTCGCGGAGGCCACCGAGAGCGGCTGGTTATTGGTCGAAGATCTGGGCGAGACGCTGGCTCAACATCTCGAACATTCTCCGGAAGACAAACAGGATTTGTACCGCCGCGCAGTGCGCGATCTGGCGCGCGCGCAGCGCTCGCTCGCGCATTTGCCGAGCGACTCGATCGTCCGCCAGCGCGCGTTCGACGTCGATTTACTGCGCTGGGAAATCGATCATTTTCGCGAGTGGGCGCTCGAAGCGCGTGGCATCGGACTGGGCGCGGCGGATCGCGACTTGTTCGCCCGTGCGGCCGAATACTTGGCGAGCACGATCGCGGCTTGGCCACGCGGTTTCGTGCACCGCGACTATCAGAGCCGGAATCTGATGGTGCTCGCGCTCGGCTCGAGCCAGCACGAGCTTGCTTGGATCGACTTTCAAGACGCGATGCTCGGCCCGCGCGTGTACGACCTAGTCGCGCTCTTGGGCGACAGCTATCAGAGCTTCGATCGCGCCTTCGTCGAAGCGCGCCTTCACGAATTTTCGGACTACATGGAGTTCGACGCGGCGACCGAAGACCAAGTGAAACGCGAGTTCGACATGGTCACCGTGCAGCGCAAGTTGAAGGACGCGGGCCGCTTCGTGTTCATCGAGCACAAAAATAAAAATCCGAGTTTTTTGAAATTCGTCGCGCCGACGATCGAGAAAGCACGCGCCTCGCTGGCTCGGCTCACGGACGACGCGGAGCTCCGTCCGCTGGCAGAGTTCCTCGATCGAGTCTGTCCGCCGACCTGAAACTTAGCCCCAGAATGGTTCCGGCGTATCTGGATGCACGCCGATCCATTCGCGTTCGAGCTCGGCATCGCAAAACAAGAGCCACGCGCGTTGCGGCACGCCGGCCTCGCGGAGCGCCGGTAAGATCCGTTCGTCGAGGTGATTCGCGGTGCTGAGCGCGAGATCCAAGTAACCATAACGGATGCCGAGGCCCGCGCCGATGATCGCGCCGTGCTCGGCGCGAAGCGCGCGCGCGAGCTCCGCTTCGATCGCCGATCGTTGCTCTAAACGCGCTTCGCTCGACGCGCCGGAGCTCTCGTACTTCAGGTACAGAAAGAGCTCGCCGCGGCTGGAAAAACGACCAGAAAAAAACGGCTCTCCGCGCAAAAACGATTTCTTCAGCTCGGGCAAGCGCGTGCTCGCCAAAAGCAAATCATCTTGGCCTGCGTAGTCCGGCGCGGGTTCCGGACTCAATTCGAACAGCACCCAGTCTTCGGCTTCAGCGGCGGGCTCTGCCGACAATCCGAGCTTGAGTCCCGCGATGGCCGACTCGATCGCTTCGCGCAAGAGCGCGAGCGGAAAAGCGACGCGCTCTTCTGAGTTCGCGTTCAAAACCGGGAGCGGCCCACCGCGCACCGCAGGCGTGGCGCTCGCGCTTCCGACCCAATGCTCGAACAATTCCTCGCCGAGCAAGAGCGCGGTGAGCTCTTCGGCCGCGCGCTGCTCGCGCGCGTCCCCACTGCCGCCTGGCAGGTAGAGCACAACGTCTAGCAAATGTCCGCGCGCGAAGCCGCAGCGCGCGCGCGCCCGCGAGAAATCGATGGCGAAATCGCGTTGAACCCGGGCCAGCGCATCGATACACGAAAGCTCCTGCTCGAACTTTTGCGCGCGCAATTTTTCGAGCGCACGCCGCACGGCTAGCGAGCCCTTTTTTCGCCGTAAGCCACGACTTCCGCGCGAACCTGGAGCACACCGGCGCGCAGCATCCCAAGCTGTTCGGCCGCTGCGCGCGAAAGGTCGAGGATGCGCCGCTTGCTACCGTAGGGCCCGCGATCGTTGACACGCACGTAAACGACGGCGCCGCCGTCGCTGCGCGTGATGCGCAGTACCGTGCCGAGCGGCAATTTGCGATGCGCTGCGGTGTAAGCCTGAGGCTGGTACGGTTCGCCGCTCGCGGTGGCGTGACCGGCGAGCCCATCGCTGTAGTAGCTCGCTTCACCCTGAAGTGTCGTTAGCGCGGGTGATGATTGAAAGCGCGTCGCCAACTCTCGATCGCCGGGCGCGAGCTCTGCGCTCGACATTGGATGGCTCGAGCCGACGCGCGACTCGATCGCGCCAGCAACGGAGTTCGACGAAGCGTCACGCGGTGGAGCGGATTCGTGCGCGCAAGCGCCCAGCACGAGCAGAAACAAGACCGAGCGAAGCCGCGTCACGGCGCGAGAGCGTAGCAGAATTCAGCAGAATCCAGCCGTTTTCTCGCGCGGCGTGCGGCTCAGCCTCGAGCTCAGTGTAAGAGCGCCAGCTCTTTGCGTTTTTCCAGAGTCAATTCGGAAAGTTGGTCTTCGAGGGCCACGCGCTCGGTCAAGCGCTGCGCTTCCAGATCTGCGGCATCGATCGTCGCTCGCTGTAAGCGTTGGCTGATCTCTTCCATCTTCTTCGCCAAGTGACGGCTGAGTTCGTTTGCTTGCGTCACCTTGCGCAGTGACACGAGCTGCGCGTTGATCTCGTCGATGCGCTCGCGATACACGTTGCTCTGCGCCTGAATCGTCTCCAGACGCTCGGCAAGCTCCGCCATCGCGCGGTGCCGTTCGACGATGCGCGTCAGCTTCGAGGCGAGATCCGGATCGAGCTTGGAGGCCGAATGCAAGAACAAGCCGAGCTCGACAATGCCGGCGTCCGTGCGGATATCGAGCGACTTTTGAATCGGCGTCGACTCGTCGATAGAGAGCTTGACGCTGTCGTTCGCGGGCACCGTCACAGCGAACAAGTAAGCGCCGCCCAGCTTTTCCACGGCAGTATTCGGCGCTTCGAGCTTGAAGCCGTCGCTGATCGGGTGGCGCACGTACACCGTGGCGGGTTTAGTGTCGCGATTCACCAACGTGAGCTTGGTCGTGCGGATCTGGCGCGCTTCGCTGTGCACGATGCCGCGCTCGATCGTGATCAAACGATCGATCTCTTCACGCGTGCCGAGATCGCTGTCGACGACGAGCTTGCGATCGAGCGCGAACGGCACGAACGCGCGGCTATCCGGCAAAATCGCGTCCGAGAGGCCCTCGCCCAAGAATTGTCCGTCTTCGTACACGGTGACCGGGCCGGCATCGAGCGTGTGGTGCGTCGGGTTTTCGAGCAATACGGCGCGGAACGCATATTTCTTCGAGCCACGGCTCGAGATCGGATCGTAGAAATATACTTCTTTCGCCTGCGCCGGCGCGGTCAACATGCTGACCATCGCCGAATGCCCTTTTTCGATCGTGAGTGGCGAAGGCGCGAGAAAATACGCGCTGCCGAGCGGCGCGTCCGAGCCGTGCTCGAACGCGGCTTGACCTTGCGCGGGCTTCGGCGGCTCGGTGTCCGCGGCGATCACGCGCACGGCATCGGTCGACACTTGGCCGCTGCTCACTGCTTCGACCTGGTCCGCGGCCACGCCGTTTTGCAGCAATTGATCGCGAATCGCGTTCGCGCGTTCGAGCGACTTGTCTTGGCCGTCTTGTTCGCCCGCTTGCGCAAAACCCAAAACCTTTACTTTCGCGTGGCTCTCACGGAGTTGCGACGCCAAGCGTTGAATGTTCGCCTGTTGTGCCATGCGGCGCGGTGCTTCCTCGGCCACCGGCGCGGCCGTCGCCGACGCAGCGCTGCGGCCTGTTCCACTGCCGTGACTGCTCGAAGCCGGCGCCATCGCCATCGGCGGAGGCGGCGGGGCGGGGCCTCGCTTCAGGTCATCGAGCGCTGCGCTGCCGAAATTGCCGAGCACGCGCACTTCCTTGCTAGCGACCGCGTACGAAGAGCCGCCGGGCGGCGGAGCTAAACCGAGCTCGCTCGTATCGCTCAAGGTTTCGCGTTCGACGTAACGAACGCTCTGCAAGTCGTATTTGAAGGACAACGCCGAGGTCGAGCCCACACCGATCGCGACGCGCTGCCAATCTTCGCCGGAGACATTGTCGACCACGGCCCAACTCTCGAGCTCGGCCGGTCCTTTGGCGTTCAACTTCAAGCGATAAGTCGGCTTCCACGCCGGGCTCTCGGTCACGTAGGAGATCCGCAAATCGTAGTCGCCAGGTTTGGGTAGCTCGACCATCACGGTGGTCGTGCCTTCGGCGTGATCGAGCGTCGGGAACGAGACGGGCACGGCTTTGCCGCTCTTCGCATCGACGACACTGAGCGACTTCAAAAAATCATCGAGTCGCTCCGCCGGAACTTCGAGTGCAAAGCGATCGCCATGCACCAGCGCGCGACGCTCGAAGTAGGCGACGCCGTTGCGATACACGACGACGCGACCGAGCGCGGCATCGGTTTGAATCGGGCGTGGCATGTTGGCGGCACAACCAGACAAGAACGCGCCGGCACACACGGCCAGCAAGGAAGCCTTGAGCACGAACGACATGTTCGACCTTTCAAATTGAGAAACGCGCGAGCCGCGTGTCGGCTAAACGCGCAAGCGCGTCCCTGGCTTACGCACCAGCAGCAAAAACGATCCGGTGACCGCGAGGTGACGCGAAAATCGGGGGTTTTCGCGCCCACTTTCGCCCGGCGCACGCCCAAAAACCCGTGGAGTGATGCTAGCTTCCCGGCCGCCCATGGCGGACATCACCGGCCCGAATCAGCGCGTCAGCTTGAGCCCGCGCGGGCTCTTGCTCGGCGATCGGGAAGTTCCGCTCATCTCGGGCAGTATTCATTACTTCAGGCTCGATCCGCGCGAATGGCTCGCCGCACTGTCGGCGCTGCAGAGCCTCGGGATCGAGATCGTCGACATTTACTTGCCGTGGGGCGTGCACGAACAAGTCGATGGCAGCTTCGATTTCGGGATCAAAGAGCCGCGGCTCGACGTGGTGCGTTTTCTGCGTCAAGCGCGGGATCTGGGCATGCTCGCGATCGTGCGACCCGGACCGCACATCAACGCCGAGCTGACGTTCTTCGGCATCCCCGAGCGCGTGATTTGGAACCCTGATTGCCAAGCCCGTTCGCCGCACGGAAAACCGGTGGTGTTGCCGGTGCCACCGCTCGCGTTTCCGGTGCCGAGCTACGCCAGCGAAGCGTTCCTCGAAGAATCGGATCGCTGGCTCGGCGCGGTCGGTGAACAACTCGCGCCGTTGATCTGGCCACGCGGGCCGATCGTGATGTGCCAAATCGACAACGAAGGCGCGCTGTATTTCCGCGACGGTGTGTACGACCAAGATCATCACCCGGACGCCGTCGCGACCTATCGCGGCTTCTTGCTCGAGAAATATGGTTCGCTCGAAAAGATTCGCGAGGTTTTGTCGGATCCCGCCCTCGAGCTCGACACGCTGAAGCCGCCGGCGCGCTTGTCCGGCAAATCGCTGCTCGACCTCGCGCGCCATTTGGACGCCGCGGAGGCCCAAGAAGAGATCATCGCGCGCGCGTTTTTGCGCATGAGAAACACGCTCGCGCTGGCCGGCGTGCGCGACATTCCGACGATTCACAACTTGCCCTTCGGCGAAGGTTCGACGCCGCTCGATCCCGAGCGCGTGAACCGCGTCGTGGATTTGGTCGGACTCGACTATTACCACAATGCCTCCGAAACGACGCGCGCCGAGATCGCGCGGCGCACGAGCGATCTGCGCGTGCGCGCCGCCGCGCGCGGTTACGTACCCTTCGCGTGCGAGCTCGGCGCGGGCTTCCCGCCCTTCTTTCCGCCCATCACCGAAGCCGATAGCGCCTTTACCGCGCTCGCGACGCTCGCCTACGGCCTGCGCGGTTTCAACGTGTACATGGCCGTCGAGCGCGATCGCTGGATCGGCGCGCCGATCGATCGCCATGGTCGTCGCCGCCCGTTCGCGGATTTTTGGGAGAAGCTCGTCAGCGCGCTCGAGCGCTTGAATTTTTTTTCGTTGCACGTGGACGCGGCCGTGCACGTCGTGGTTCCGCGCAATCTGCGGCGGCTGGCGCGCGTGCTGCACGCCTTCGGTCCGATCACGCTGGCCGCATTTCACGTCTCCGGCGGCAGCCCCGAACAGGCCTGTTTCGAAGACGATTTCGGCTCCGGTCGGCCCTTTACCATCGACGCCGCGGAGTGGCTCAGAAAGATCGAAACCGCGCTCTCCGCCGAGCGCATCCCGTTCGCCATCGTCGCGGGAGACTTGATCGAGCAAGCTCTCGCGCAAGGCAAATGGACGCTCGTCGCCTGCGCGGGCGGCCTCGAAACCGAGATTCGCGAAGCGCTCGTGCGAGCCAGTGCGCGCGGAGCGGCGATCAGCATGGGACCGCTGCGCGCAGAGCGGGACGCCGTCTATCGACCACTCGCCGAGCCGTTCGCGCTGCCTTCGATCCCGGGTGTGCCAGATTTGTTCGAGCTCGACGAAGATGCGTTGCGTGCCGCCGTGCGTGCGGCGAAAGCGAAGTTCGATTTGCCGAGCTTCGAGTGTTCACCGGACAACGCCTTCATCAGCGTTCATCGCGACGAGACGGGCGCGGCACGCGTGGCGTTCGTGCTCAATCCGTCGTCGCGCGCGTTCAGCGCGGAGATCGCGATTGACGGCATCAGCCGCGCGGTCGACGCGCTCGACGGCACTGAATACCGTGCTAGGTTGCGCGCCCTCGAGCTACCGCTCGACGCGCATAGTGCGCGCATGCTCGAGCTTTTTCCCTGATTTCAAGCCTGCTTCATGCTGATCGAGATCAATCCGGATCATCCGGAACCGCGCAAGATTCGCCGCGCAGTCGACGCACTCGAAGCTGGCGAAGTGATCGCCTATCCGACGGACACGGTGTACGGGCTCGGCTGCGATCTGTTCAACAAAAAAGCCGTCGATCGCTTGTATCAGATCAAAGGCATCGAGCGATCGCAGATGCTCGCGTTCGTGTGCCAAGATCTTTCGGACGTGTCGAAGTACGCGGTGATGCACAACGACGTGTACCGCGTGCTCAAGCGCTACTTACCCGGTCCATATTGTTTCATCCTGGAAGCGACGCGCGAAGTGCCGCGCGTCGTGCAAACCTCGCGTAAGACGGTTGGCATTCGCGTACCCAAACATCCAGTCGCGCTCGCGCTGTGCAAAGAGCTCGGTCGCCCGATCATCTCCAGCACCGCGGCGCGCCATGGGGACGACGCGAACCCCGATCCAAACGAGGTCGACGAGCTGTTTCCCGGGCTCGCCTTGGTGCTCGACGCGGGCCCCGGCGGCACCGTACCGACGAGCGTCGTCGATTTGACCACGAATCCGCCGAAGGTCGTGCGCGAGGGCGCGGGGGACGTGAGCGCGTTCGAGCACTAGAGCCGGCAAACGCCGCGCACCGGGTAGCGCGAGCAGCTGAAATGCACACAAATCCGATTCGAATCGGCAATCCAAGCCGGCGTGTAGCAGTCACATTGGACACATGCTGAAGCGCGCTTCTTCCTTCGTGTGCTCGATTTCCTTGGTGCTCGCGGCCACCTTTGCTTGCTCGGCAAATTCGAGCACGCCCGGCAGTAGCGTGGGCACCAGCAACGGTGCGACCGGCAACACCGGCGCGGGCAACGCAACGGGCAGCGGCGGCACCTCGAGCATCAATCCGGGCGGCACGAACATCATGACAGGCGGCTCCGCGTCGAGCGACACCGAGGAACCGCAAACCTGCGACGACGCGGCCAGCAACAAGACGTACGTCGGCTGCGACTTTTGGCCGACCGTGGTCTACAACCCCGTCTACAGCGTGTTCGACTTCGCGGCGGTCGTGGCCAACGCGGGTACGGCGCCGGCAAACGTCACGGTCACGCGCGGCAGCGGCAGCGCGATGGCCACGGTGATGCCGGGCGAGTTGCAAGAGATTCGCTTACCGTGGGTGCCCGAGCTCAAAGGCAAAACGTTCGATGCGACGACGCAAGGCGCGCGGCCGACGACGTCCGTGCGTTTGGATGGCGGCGCGTATCACTTGGTGAGCACGGTGCCGGTCACGGTCTGGCAGTTCAATCCCGTCGAGTACCAAAAGACGGCGGCAGATCTGATGAGCGAGATGAAGACTTGCGATTATCCGCCGACCGCGTCGAACAGTGACGGCACCAATTGCGAGTCGGTTTCCGCGGACGCCGCGCTGCTCATTCCGAGCACCGCGCTCAGCGGCAACTACCGCGTGTCGAGCAAATCAGCGATTCCGATCGGCGTGACGGACGGCTCGGGTGTCTCGGATTCCGCGGGCGGCTTCGCCATCACCGCGACCAAAGACATGACACACGTCAAAATCCAGCTCTCCGACAACTTGGCCGCCGGCACCGGCGTGATGGCGGGAATGAAGGGCGCGATCGTCGAATACGACATGAACGCGGGGGACGTGCTCGAGCTCCTCTCGCAACCCGCGCCGTTCGCGGGCATGCCGCATTCGGACTTGTCCGGCTCGATCGTCAATGCGACGAACCCGGTGCAGGTGATCGGGTTCAATCCGCTCACGACCGTGCCGAGCCTCGCCGTGCCGCCGCCCGGTTCGTGTTGCGCGGATCACCTGGAAGAAACGGTGCTGCCCGCGGAAGTGCTCGGCAAGCACTATGTGGTCGCCTCGCCGAGCACGCACAAGGGCTCGAACGCGGGTCACTACGTGCGCTTCATGGGCGACTTCGACGGCACCACGCTCGCGTACAACGGGACCCCACCCGCCGGCGCGCCGAACATGCTGATGGCCGGGCAAATCGTCGAAGTCGACGCGACCGGCGGTTTCGAGGTGGAAGCGAGCCAACCCTTCTCCATCACGTCGACGATGAAGAGCGGCACCGTGCAAAACGGTTGCACCACCGATCCCGATTGCTACATCGGCGATCCGAGCATGACCGACGAAGTCGCGGTCGAACAGTTCCGCAAAGAGTACATCTTTCTCGCGCCGATCGACTTCGCCTACAACTGGGCCGACGTGCTGGTGCCGAACGGCGCGAACGTCCAACTCGACGGCGCGCCGCTCACGGGCACGATGGAAAAGGTGAGCGACAGCTATACCGTCGTGCGCGTGCAGCTCATGGGCGGCACGAGCATGGGCGCGCACAAGCTCACTTCCGATCAACCCATTGGCCTACAGGTCATGGGTTACGGGCATGCGACGAGCTATTACTATCCGGGCGGGCTAAATCTGAATTTCATCGCCGACGTGCCAGTCGTTAAGTGATCGCAACTAGTCGCGCTTTTCCTGTGAGCGTTGGAGCGACCGGTAGCGACCTCTCGCGATCTTGACTCGGCGGCTTGTCTCGGCTGCGGTCCGGTGCTCACGTACTCGAGTACGTTCCGCCTCGGTCCTCGCCTCGCCCACGCCGGCGAGCCAAGCTTGCGAGAGGGGTGACCCGCGGGCATGCGCCAAGTCTTGCTTGCTCTAAGGAGAGCCCAGCTCGGTTGTTTTTTGGGGTTGCCTGGGGCGGAACGGGGCGGCGCGGCGAGCGTTTGAATTTCGATGGCTGGGGCGCGAATGAATCGGCTCAGCGTCGGACACCTACCCTGGGCGCAATACGCAAATTCGCGCGTCACCCGGCCAGGTTTCCGAACATATGAATGAGCAAGGGAATCCCCCCCGCGCGCGCGCGTAAGATTGGAAAGCAGCTGAACATTTTCGCCGGGCGAGCCGGCCGGTTCGGATTTTTGACTCCCTTTTCTTCGATCGCGGCACTTCTTCGTCACTGAAATGCTCGATTGAGATGTGTGAATAAGCGGATTCGTTTCCGCGTCGAATCGTCAACCACTGTTCCGTCGGGGTCACCCCGGCCCGCTCTCCCGCCTCAGCTTCAGCCAAGGAAACCTGTGATGTTCAAAGTTCGTTCGCTCTATTTCACCGCCGCGCTCTCCGCGCTGCTCACCTTCGCGGCCGTCGCTTCGGCAAAGTACAAACTGGAAAAGCCGTCGGTCGTGTTCCACGCGCACGGTCCGGGCGGGCTGAAGATCGACGGCAAGTCGAGCACGCTGAAAATCAGCGAAGACGACAAGAGCGTCACGTTCAAGACGTACATGAACACACTCGACACCGGCATCGGCAAGCGCAACGATCACATGCAAAAGCGCTTCAAAGCCTCTGACTATCCGGAGATCAGTCTCACGGTTTCAAAGGACAAGATCGACGCGCACAAGGGCGGCACCGTGCCGGGCGCGCTCAACTTTCACGGCAAGAGCAAGAACGTGAACGTCACGTACAAGGTGGACGGCAAGCACATCGACGCGAGCTTTGGTTTCAACATCAAAGACTACGGCATCACGGACGAGGACGTGTGCGAGCTCGGCGTCTGCGCCAAGCCGGACGTGTCGGTCGACGTGAGTTTCGATCTCGGCGAAGGCTGAGCCGGCGATTTTCACGGCATTTCACCCGCCTGACCCCTGGGTCGGCGGGTGAATTCGTTTTGTGTCTGTCGCGCCGGCCCAGGGCAGGCGCCGTCCGGGATTGATCTAGCTTGCGCCTGCGGCTATCAAATGCGGCATGACTTTCGTCGTCACGGACAATTGCAAGGGCTGTCGGTTCACTGATTGCGTCGCGGTTTGCCCCGTCGACTGCTTTCATGGGGACGACGACATGCTCTACATCGATCCGGCGGAGTGCATCGACTGCG
>DASYCL010000639.1:0-1916 GCA_036500245.1 Polyangiaceae bacterium
TGGCTTCCAGCGAGCGCCCTTTGGCGGCCGCATATTCGCGGTCGAGTTTGTCCGGCGTGAGCAAAATCGGCAGCGTCGCCCAACACTCGTGACTCGAGCTACCGGGCGGGCACGGTGCGCGCGTGAGTGATGGATTCGCGATCAGGTCGAGCAGAGCGCCCGTCGAGGAGTAAGTGCCGAGCTGAAGCGCGCCGGGCGTCGCCCCCAAACCATCGAAGACTAGGCGGGACGCATCGAGCGCGGGTATCTGCGTTGGATCCGCGGGCAAGAACTGCGGGATTTCGCGGCTAATTGCCAAGTGGCCAGTGCCCGGACGAAGCCAGCCACGAGCGTCGAACGCAGCGACTTCGACTTGGCTCGTGCCTTCCGCATTCGCGTGCACGGAAGACAACATCGCGATTAGCGCGCTTCCGATCCCAACCAAACTCGATCTCATTCAGCCCAACCGAATTGGATGCGCCGCACGGTCGGTTCATTGACGATTTCGGATCGCTCTTGCATGCGCGCCGCCTGAATCAGTGCGCCCCAGGCGACCGAGGCCAACTGTCGCGAGCCCAGCAAGCCTTTCGAGAGCTCGAGCGCCGTTTCCGTTTGACCGACATCGAAGAGCGCGGCCGCCGCGAGTCCGCGTACGGCTTCGCGCCGTGGGCTGCTCGCGGCCACACGCAGGAGCTCGAGCGGTCGTGCGTCGCCGTAGTCACGGATCAAATGTAGCGCAGCGCGCACCGCTGTCTCGTCGCCCAGCGGGCTTTTGGCCATGCTTTCGAGCATCGGCCGCGCCGACGGGGCACTCTTGCGTGCCAAACGAAACAGAAAGGTCGTGTCGCGATCCGCGCTCGGGCGATCGCTCAAGCGGGCGACAAGCTCCACGGTCGGCCGAATTGCTGGCGGAGCTGTGCCGCGAGAAAGCGCCCATGCCACCATGGCCCAAGCCGCGCGCGAGCTCGACGCGCCCTCGCTCGCGCGTTCGCTCGCCTCGGCCAGCGGCGATGGATCCCCTGCGCGCGTGGCGACTTCCGCGAGCACGAGCCAGCGCCCCAGGTGCCGCTCCGCTTCGCGCAAGACGGCGAGCGCCGGCCCAATCGCCGGCGCGAGCGGCTTCGACCAAGTGAGTGGCACGAACAATTCGAGACACAGCGCGATGCGATGACTCTCTTTGATCTTCGGGGCGATCGAAACTACGTGTGCACCCGAAGATTCACCGCGGGCAATCCTGGCGACTTCCGCGGCGAACGCCAAGTGCGCATGACGGCTGCGCGCGACTTTCGCAAGCGAGTCCGAGAGCGCCGGGTCCGTCGTTTTGCAGAGCGCCGACAGCGTGGCGAAATTTTGAGGTTCTTCGCGCTCGAGGGCGTCTTTGAAAGCGGAGCTGCTGCGATGTTCGTTCGATTCCGCAACCGTGCGCGCGGCGACGGCATAAAGCGGGCGCTCGAACGAAGAGCGACGCACCATCAGCTCGAACGCATCGGCGAGCCCGTCGCCCAGTTTCGTGGAGTACGGGGCGATCGCGCGGAGCACGCCGGCCAGCCGCGCCTCTTGCGCTGGCCGACGACGAAGCGCGGCGCGCAAATCATCATCCAGCCGCGCCACGACTTGCTCGTCGACCACGTTCGCTCGCTCCGCCCGATTCGCCATTCAGCCGAGCCGACGAAGATAACATCCTTTTCGAGCACTCGCGTCGATCTCAAACAAACTTTGAATCAGGACGACGGCGGACCGCGGGTATTGCTCGGTCGCACTTGCCTTACAAGTGCGCGAGCGCCACTCCCGCTCGCGCCGCTCTTTTCGAGTTACGGAAGAAATGGTGATAGTGTGGGTTTCGGCGCGCACATGAACGCGAAGGAAATGCACGCGGAGGCCAGCAGCATGAAAGCTCCGATCGCTCGGGTTCGAACATTGAGTTTGGCGCTGCTTGC
>DASYCL010000640.1:0-2284 GCA_036500245.1 Polyangiaceae bacterium
CAAGAGCAAAGAGGTTGCGGCGTTGTGCCTCGCTCCGACGAACCGCGAGCACACGAACTCGACGGCGCAAATGAACGCAAAGCAGGCGCCGGCGGAGGCGAGATCCACGAGCGCGGGACGCATTCGGTCCGAGCGCCGGCCGAGCAACGCCGAGCATGTGCCGGGCTCGCGAAAGAGCCGCGCGCAATACAAAAAAAGTCCCCAATTCACGAGCAAAAGCGGGAAATACTGCGACCAGACTCGCGCGCCGCCGGCGCTCGACCGCGGCACTCCGGCGCTCGGCGCGATGCCCGCATGCGTCAGCAAAGTTCCAATCAGCGCGACGCTCACGATCAAAGTGACGAGCGCGACGGTGTGCCACTTCGGCGCCAGCGGGGCGTTCGGGCGCGCGTTCGCGCTCGTCTGGTCGCGCTCCGGCAATGGTTGGCAGGCTCCTTGCTATCTGCTTAGCAAGATTCAGCCCGCGCGGTTGAACTCTCTGAACGAGGAGCAATTCATGTTGAGCGAAGTCATCGTTGCTGCACCACCCGTTCTCGCTGCCGGTTGGGCGTTCCTGTATCTTTTGTTCGGTGGGGGTATCGGCGGCGCGCTGCTGATCTTCTTCGGTTTGAAGTTGATCGGGCGCTGAGCGCCGAACAGCAGAGTGCTACGCACTTGCGATTTCATGACCGGGCTGCACAATCCCGGCGATGCCGATCGCCGTCCTTACGGGTGCTAATCGTGGGCTAGGTCTCGAAGCTGCAACCGAACTGGCCAAAAAGGGCTATCGCGTTTGGCTCACCGGGCGCGATGCGGCACACATTGAACAAGCTGCAGCTGCCTTGCGCGACGAGAAGCTCGATGTCCGAGCGTCGACGCTCGACGTCGCGAGCAGCGAAAGCGTGAACGCATTCGCGGCGCGGATGGCGAAAGAGCCGCCGATCGACGCGCTGGTAAACAACGCAGGTTCGTCGCTGTCCGGCTTCAACGCGGAAATCGCGGAGCGCACCGTAGACAACAACTACCGCGGCGCCGTGCGCGTGACGGACGCGCTGTTCGAGCGGCTCGCCCCGAACGCGAACATCGTGATGGTTTCGAGCGGCATGGGCGAGCTCGGCCACCTGTCGACAGAGCTCGCTCAGCGCTTGCTTTCGAAGTCACTCACGCGCGACGAGATCGAAGCCGTCGCCGCGGAGTTCATCGCGGCCGTGAAGCGCGGTAACCCGAGCGCGGCGGGATTTCCAAGCAACGCTTACTGCGTCTCGAAAGCGCTGATGAACGCGTTCACGCGCGTATTTGCTCGCGAGCTCGAGGGCACGGGACGAAGGATCAACTCGGTTTGCCCGGGCTGGGTGAAGACACGCATGGGCGGCAGCAGCGCGCCGCGCAGTTTGGCGCAAGGCGCGAGCGGCATCATTTGGGCCGCCACACTCGGTGCCAGCGGCCCAAACGGTGGCTTTTTCCGCGACGCGAAGCCGATTGCTTGGTGAGCAATCAAGCTCGCAGTCGGGCGCTCAGCCCCAGTGGCCGTTGATCCAGACTTTGCCGCGTCCGCGCGCTTCCCAATGGCCTTGCACGTAGCGGGATTGCGGGCGCGGGGGACGCTCGTAGTGACCGCGCTCCCAAACGTAACCGCGGCCATTCCAGCGGTGATAGCCGGCGACCCAAATCGTGCCGGGCTGCGCCGCCGCGGGCGGTGCTTCCGCGACCGGAGCCGGAGGCGGAGGCGGATTGTCGACGACCACTTCGCCGTCCGCGGCAGTCGTCGCGGGCATCGGCTCGGTCGAGACGTAGCAGCCGGCAAGGGCGGCACTCAAGACACACACCACCGGTAACAGCATGAGTGATGATTTCATCGTTTCTCCCAATAAGTACGAACGCCGAGTCGGCGCCCACTCCACTATACGTTCGACTTCGTATTATCCCTACACGGAGTAGTATCCGGATCAATGCGACAAAAATGCCCGCGCCAGTTGGGATGACGCGAATCAACACAAGATCGCAACGCACGGTAACAATCGCCGCGCGTGAATTTCGGCTTTTTTTCTGAGAACTTTACGTGGCGCGCGGAGCCGAGCAGCGTGTGCGCGTGCTTCGAATTCGTTCTTACCTGTCGCTTGCTTCGTGTGCACTCGCGCTTCTGCCGGTCGCTTGCGGTAGCGGAGCGGCGTTCGACACGCGCCTCGCCTCCGATTTCGCGCCCGCACGTCACACCGTTTCCGTGCTCGGCGTGTACAAGGACGGACGCATGGCGCTCGGGAGCTGGGACACGCTTGGTCCCTATTTCACTCACGCGCTCGGACCG